>JBKHXL010000064.1:0-14803 GCA_046566045.1 Candidatus Limnocylindria bacterium | reverse complement strand
CCGCGCGTCGACCCCGACCCGCCCCCGCGCGTCGACCCCGACCCGCCCCCGCGCGTCGTCGTCATCGGCTGCGGCGCGCTCGCGCGCGAGCTCCTGGCCCTGACCCGCGGCCTGCCCGCCGTCAAGGTCGAGGCCGTCGACGCACGCCTGCACATGCAGCCCAGCCGCATCGCCGCGGCCGTCATGGCCAAGGTGACCAAGGTCCGGGCGCGCTACGGGTCGGACGTCCGGATCTTCGTGGCCTATGCCGACTGCGGCACGAACGGAGCGCTCGACGCGGTCCTCGAGCGCGAGGGCATCGAGCGCATCCCGGGCGCCCACTGCTACGAGTTCTATGCCGGCTCGGCGGCCTACGCCGCCCTCCAGGACGAGGAGCTCGGCACGTTCTACCTGACCGACTTCCTGGCCCGCCAGTTCGAGACGCTCGTCCTGCACGGCCTCGGCCTGGACCGCCACCCCGAGCTGCTGCCCGACTATTTCGGCAGCTATCGCCGGCTGGTCTACCTCGCCCAGACCGACGACCCCGACCTGACCGAGCGAGCGCGGACCGCCGCGGACCGCCTCGGTCTCACGTTCGAACGCCGCGACACCGGCTACGGCGACCTGGCGCCGGTGATCGCCCACGCCGTCACGGAAGGAGCCTGACCATGGCCACGCTGACCGTCATCTGGTGGCGCGACATCCCCGCCCAGGTCACCGCGCGCGACGGCCGCCGGTCGAGCAAGATCGTGCTCCACCCACGCTTCCAGGTCGCCATCGACAAGGCCGCCAGCCGGGCCGGCCTGCGCTCGTACGACGCCTACATCGAGGAGTGGCGCAAGGTCGCGTCCGAGTGCGGCGAGGACATCGACGCGGTGGTCGCGGCCGAGGTCGAGCGGCTCGAGACCGAGTACGACAAGCACCGCCTCGCCCAGCTCATCCAGTCCGGTGGGCTCGAGGGCGGCCCGGCGCTCCCGCCGGCCCACGACGAGACGCCGGGCAAGGCCGGCGCCGGGGAGACCTCGCCCGCATGACCCGGACCGTCATCAGCTCCGCCACCCGCACGGTCGTCATCGGCGACGACCAGCCGTTCGTCGTCATCGGCGAGCGCATCAATCCGACCGGGCGCAAGCTCCTCGCCGCGGAGATGCAAGCCGGCGACTTCAGCCGGGTCGAGCGCGACACCATCGCCCAGGTCGAGGCCGGAGCCCAGATGCTGGACGTCAACGCGGGCATCCCGCTGGCCGACGAGCCGGCCATCCTGGCCCGCACCATCCAGCTCGTCCAGTCGCTGACTGACGTCCCGCTGTCGATCGACTCGTCGATCGTCGAGGCGCTCGAGGCCGGCCTGGCCGTCTACCAGGGCAAGGCGCTGCTCAACAGCGTGACCGGGGAGGAGGAGCGCCTCGAGCGCGTCCTGCCGCTGGTCAAGCGATACGGCTGTGCGGTCGTCGCCATCAGCAACGACGAGACGGGCATCTCGATGGACCCGGACGTCCGTTTCGCGGTCGCCAAGCGCATCGTCGAGCGCGCCGCCGACCACGGCATCCCACGCGAGGACATCGTGGTCGATCCGCTGCTCATGCCCATCGGGGCGTTGCCCGGGGCGGGCCGGCAGGTCTTCCGCATCCTCGGCCGCCTGCGTGACGAGCTGGGCGTCAACTCGACGTGTGGCGCCTCCAACGTCAGCTTCGGCCTGCCGAACCGGGAGGGCATCAACGCCGCCTTCCTGTCGATGGCCATCGCCAGCGGCCTGACCTCGGCCATCACCAACCCGATCGCCGAGGGCGTCCGCCACGCGGTCATGGCCGCCGACGTGCTGATGGGCAACGACCAGGACGCCGCGCGCTGGATCCGGGCCTTCCGGGTCGCCCCGCCCTAGGGCGAGGCCGGCGGGCGCCGGGTCAATCGTCGACGGGGCGGCCTGGCTACGGCCGACCGGGCCGGCTGACGGCCGACGGACGCGAGCGAGTGACCCGGCCGTGAGCGCCGACCCGCAGATCATCTTCACCCCGTCGGGGCGGCGCGGCCGCGTACCCGTCGGGACGACCGTGCTGGATGCGGCGCGCTCGCTCGGCGTCGACATCGATTCGGTCTGCGGCGGGCGCGGCATCTGCGGCCGCTGCGCGGTGACCCCGGCCTTCGGCGAGTTCGCCAAGCACGGCATCACGTCGGCGCCGTCGCACCTGTCCGAGCCCGGCGAGGTCGAGAGGACCTACCGGTGGGAGGTCGGGCTGGCCGAGGATCGCCGCCTGTCCTGCACGGCGGTCGTCCTGGGCGACGCCCTGATCGACGTCCCGCCGGAGAGCCAGGTCCACCGCCAGGTCGTGCGCAAGGACCTCGCGGCGCGTGCCTTCGAGATGGACCCGGTCGTGCGACTCCACACCGTCGACGTCGTGCCACCCGACCTGGCCACGCCGACCGGCGATCTCGGCCGCCTGTTCCGCGCCCTCGGCGACGAGTGGGGCCTGACCGACCTGCGCGCCGACCTGGCCGTCATCCGCGACCTCCAGCCCGCCCTGGCCAAGGGCGACTACCGGGTGACCGTGGCGGTCCATGGCGGCCACGAGGTCATCGCCGTCTGGCCGGGCTTCCACGATCGCGCCTTCGGCGTGGCCATCGACGTCGGCTCGACGACCATCGCCGGCCACCTCGCCGATCTGACCAGCGGGGCCATCCTCGCCAGCGCCGGGGTGATGAACCCGCAGATCCGCTTCGGCGAGGACCTGATGAGCCGGGTCAGCTACGTGATGATGCATCCCGGCGGTGAGACCGAGCTGACCGACGCGGTCCGCAAGGCGCTCGACGGGCTGCTCGCGGCGCTCGCCAACAAGGCCGGCATCAAGCGCGCCGAGATCCTCGAGCTGGCCATCGTCGGCAACCCGATCATGCACCACCTCCTGCTGGGCATCGATCCGACGCCGCTCGGCTCCGCGCCGTTCGCCCTGGCCGTGGACACGGCCGTCAGCCTGCCCGCCGCCGAGCTGGCCGTGCACACCCACCCGGGCGCCCGGGTCTACGTGCTGCCGTGCATCGCCGGCCACGTCGGTGCGGACACCGCGGGCGTCATCCTGGCCGAGGAGCCGCACGAGGCGGACGACCTGACCCTGGTGGTGGACGTCGGCACGAACGCCGAGATCGTGCTCGGGAACCGCGATCGGCTGCTGGCCGCGTCGTCGCCCACCGGACCGGCCTTCGAGGGCGCCCAGATCAGCGCCGGCCAGCGCGCCGCGCCGGGCGCCATCGAGCGCGTGCGCATCGACCGGACGACCCTCGAACCGCGCTTCCGGGTCATCGGCGTGGACGCCTGGTCCGACGCGCCCGACTTCGCCGAGGCCCTCGCCGCGGCCGGGACCGGGGTCACCGGGATCTGCGGCTCGGGCATCATCGAGGTCATCGCCGAGCTGTACCTGGCCGGCGTCATCACGGCCGACGGGGTGATCGACGGGTCGCTGGCCGCCCGCAGCCCGCGGGTGGTCGCCGACGGCCGCACGTCGAGCTACGTGCTGCACGAGGGCGGCGAGGGCGTATCGCGCATCCTCGTCACCCAGAACGACGTGCGCGCCATCCAGCTGGCCAAGGCCGCGCTGTACGCCGGCGTGCGCCTGCTGATGGACCAGCTCGGGCGCGACACGGTGGACGAGGTCCGCCTGGCCGGGGCGTTCGGCAGCCAGATCGACCCGCTCCACGCGATGGTCCTCGGGCTCGTCCCGGACTGCGACCTCGAGCGCGTCCGGGCGGCCGGCAACGCGGCCGGTACGGGAGCCCTCATCGCCCTCCTGAGCGGCGCCGCGCGGCGCGAGATCGAGGCCGTCGTCCGGCGCGTCGAGAAGATCGAGACCGCGGTCGAGCCGCGCTTCCAGGAGCACTTCGTGGAGGCCATGGCGATCCCGCACCGGACCGCGCCGAACCCACAGCTCGAGCGGGTCGTCCCGCTGCCCCCTCGCCCGGCCACCGCCGATCGCGGCGCCGATCCCCGGGCGGAACGGCGACGCCGGCGGGCCGCGCTGGCGGGCTCGCCCCAGGCCGACCCGACGGCCGCCGCAGCGGCAGGCACAGGAGACGAGGCATGAGCGAGATCATGGGCAACCGTCGGACCGGCGGACGCGAGGGCCGGCGCGCCGCACGGCTCAGCCACGCGGTCGAGCGGATGCCGTTCCTGACCCGCACGCTGGCCCCGTTCGAAGTGCTCGGCGAGGAGGGGCTGGCGACCATCGAGGAGAACGCCGACACGATCCTCCAGGAGGTCGGCATCGAGTTCCGCGGCGACGCCGAGGCCCTGCGCCTGCTCGCCTCGGGCGGTGCCGACGTCGACGGGGAGCGGGTCCGCTTCCCGCGCGGGATGTGCCGCTCGATCGTCCAGGCCAGCGCGCCGCGCCAGTTCACCCAGTACGCGCGGAACGAGGCCAACCACGTCGAGATCGGTGGGCCCCACACGGTCTTCGCGCCGAACTACGGGTCGCCGTTCGTGCGCGACCTCGACGGCGGCCGGCGCTACGGCACGATCGAGGACTTCCGCAACTTCGTGAAGCTGGCCTACGCCTCGCCGCACCTCCACCACAGCGGTGGGACGGTCTGCGAGCCCGTGGACGTGCCGGTCAACAAGCGCCACCTCGACATGGTCTACTCGCACATCCGCTACAGCGACAAGCCGTTCATGGGGTCCGTCACGGCCCCGGAACGGGCGCGCGACACGGTCGAGATGTGCCGCATCGCGTTCGGCGCCGAGTACCTCGAGACGCACCCGGTCACGCTGTCCCTGATCAACGCGAACTCGCCCCTGGTGTGGGACAGCGTCATGCTCGGCGCCGCGCGGGCCTACGCGGAGGCGAACCAGGCCACGCTCCTGACGCCCTTCATCCTGGCCGGCGCGATGGCCCCGGTGACCGCCGCCGGTGTGGCTGCCCAGACCCTGGCCGAGGCGCTCGCCGGCATGACGTTCGTGCAGCTGACCCGACCCGGCGCGCCGGTCGTGCTCGGCTCGTTCGCGTCGTCGATGTCGATGCAGTCGGGGGCGCCGACGTTCGGCACCCCGGAGCCGGCGCTCGTGCTGTACACCATGGCCTCGCTGGCGCGTCGACTGGGCGTCCCGTTCCGCAGCGGCGGCTCGCTGACGGCCTCCAAGACGGCCGATGCGCAGGCCGCCTACGAGAGCGCGGCGACGCTCCAGCCGACCGTGCTCGCCGGCGTCAACTTCGTCCTGCATGCCGCCGGCTGGCTGGAGGGCGGGCTCGCCGTGGGCTACGAGAAGTTCGTGCTGACGCCGACCAGTGCGGGATGATGGCCGTGTTCGTCCGGGGGGTGGACATGTCCGACAACGGCCAGGCGCTCGACGCGATCCGCTCGAACGGTCCGGGCCAGCACTTCCTGGGCACGGCCCACACCCTGGCCAACTTCGAGACGGCGTTCTATCGCAGCGAGATCGCCGACAACAACAGCTTCGAGCAGTGGCAGGAGGACGGCGCGCTCGACGCCGAGCGGCGCGCCAACGCGGTCTGGAAGCGGATGCTGCGCGACTACGAGGCGCCGCCGCTCGATCCCGCCATCGACGAGGCGCTGCTCGACTTCATCGCCAGGCGCAAGGCGTCGATGCCCGACTCGGAGGTCTGATGACCGGCCTGCTGTCCCGCCGCCGCGGCCTCGACGACGCCTCGAAGGCTGCCCTGCGAACCGCGCTCGAGGACCCCATCTTCGAGCTGCTGCCGCTCAAGAACCTGCCCGACCAGGTCCCGCACCTGCCGGCCGGTGCGCGCGTGTCCGTCACGGCGTCGCCCAACAAGGGCATCGACGCCACGCTCGACTGGGCGGTCCGGCTCCAGGCGGACGGGTTTCGGGCGATCCCGCACCTGTCGGCCCGGATGATCCCCACGCGCTCGAAGCTGGAGGAGCTTCTCGGGCGCGCACGCGATGGGGGCCTGACCCACGCGTTCGTCGTCGGGGGCGATGCCGACGAGCCCGGGGCGTACCTCGACGGGCTGTCGCTGCTGACCGCGATGGACGAGATCGGGCACCCGTTCGACGTCATCGGGTGTCCGGCGTACCCGAACGGCCACGCCGACATCCCGGACGCGGCGCTCGACCAGGCGCTGCGCGACAAGGCGCCGTTCGTCCGGCACGTGACGTCGCAGATGGATTTCGACACGAGGCTCATCAGCGCGTGGGTCCGCCGGCTGCGCGGGGAGGGGTTCGGGCCGGACATCGTCATCGGCGTGCCGGGCGTCGCGGATCCACAGAAGCTGCTCAACGTGGCGGCGCGGATCGGGGTCAAGGACGCGAAGCGGTTCTTCGTCAAGAACCTGCGCTTCGTGACCGGGATGGCCAGGACCGGCGGCTTCTACAAGCCGACAGGGTTCGTGCAGGACCTGGCGCCGCTGCTGGCCGATCCGACGGCGCGGGTCGTGGGCTTCCACCTGTACACGTTCAACGCGGTCGAGGCGACCGAGGCATGGCGCCAGGGGATGCTCGAGGGGTGACTCGGGCGGTGGTCCTCGCGGCGCTCGACGCCGTCCCGGGACGGCTGCGCGAGGCCGCGCGCAACGCCAGCGTCGTCGACCGGCCGGTCCCGGACGGGTCGTGGACGCCGGCGCAGGTCGTCCGGCACCTGATCGCGGTCGAGGTCGAGGTGCATCAGTCCCGCCTGGCCGACCTCGCCACGCTCGCCGCTCCGCGCTGGGACTGGATCGAGCCCGGGCCGTGGACCGGCGAGCCGGACCTCACCATGGAGGCGCTGCTGAAGCGGTTCGCCGGACTGCGGGCGGCGACCCTGGCGACGGTCGCCACGTTCGACGACGCCGGCTGGGCGCGCACCGGCACGCACGCGCGCCTGGGCCTGCTCGACGTGCGCGCGCTGCTGGTCAACGCCATCGAGCACGACGAACATCACCTGGCCGGGCTCGAGCCGCCATCCCCCGGCTGAGGATCGGCGGGGAGCGTGGCGTTCGCCCGCGGCCGAGCCGCCATCCCCCGGCTGAGGATCGTAGCCGGGCCCCGCGGCCGGACCCCGCGGCCGGGCCCCGCGGCCGGACCCCGCGGCCGGACCCCGCGGCCGCGGCCGTAGCCGGGCCCCGCGGCCACACCCCGCGGCCGAGCCGCCAGCCCGCGGCCGGGCCCCGCGCCCGTAGCGCCCCCGGATTCCGCTCCCACCGTACGTTTCGGGTCAACGGGCGGGTCAACGACCCCGCTCCGCGCCGAGTCGAGCGTGAGCGGCGCCTCGGCGTGCACGAATGGTGGCCCAGGCGGACCGTAACGGCGGCCGTTCCCGCCGGATCTCCGCCCCCAGCGGAATCGAGGGGCATGCGCGGCCCGACCCATCGGCACCCCGCCGCCCGCCGCTTCCTCGCTCAGTCGGGCGCGGCCTCGTCCCCGGCCGCCATCACCGTGTGGGCGAGTGCGAGCGCCTCCTCCATCGTCAGCTGGGCGCCCTCGGCGATGCGCGCCGCCGCGGCCTCCTCCCCGAGCACCTCACGGGCGGCGTCCGCGGCGTCGGGCAGGTGCAGCACGGAGAGCGCGGCGTTCGTCGTGGAGGTCGCGGCGCTGATCGCGGCGGCGGCACCGGCCAGACGGGCGCCGACCTCCGGCTCGTCCGAGCGCAGCGCGATGTGCGCGGCGACCGTCAGGCCGGCGATCGCGTCGGTCGTCACCCCGGACGCCAGGCGCATCGAGCGGCGCAGGAAGGCGCGGCCCCGTGCCAGGTCGCCGGCCAGCGTCCAGCCGACGGCATGGAGCATCAGGCTGTCGCTGATCTGGTAGGCCGCGCCCATCCGCTCGAATTCGGCCAGGTTCAGGGACTCCAGCTCGAGCGCCCCGCGGTAGTCGCCCTCCAGGAAGCGGAGCAGGACGAGCGCCTGCCGCGCGCGCACCTGGCCGCCGGTGTCGCCGACCTGCTCGAACAGCGCCAGCGCCGCGGTCTCGTGCTCGCGCAGCATCTCGGGATCCCTGTCGAGCATGCCCAGGAACCCGATCTCGTAGTGGGCCTCCGCGAGCAGGCGCGGATCGCCGTGTGCGCGGGCCAGGTCCAGTCGCTCGATGTAGCGACGGCGGGTGCGCTCGAACGACGAGCTCCAGTAGGCGAGGCCGCCGTCGGCCGACAGCAGCCCGACCCGGACCGGGGTCGGCAGGGTCGCGGAGCGCGGATCGGCCAGCAGCCGGTCCGTCCACCCGAGGCCCTCGGTCAGGCGGGTCCGGAGCTGCCAGAAGCGCCAGGCGGCGCCCGCGATGCGCGCCCCGACCGCCAGGTCGCCGCGGGTCAGCGACCACGTCATCGCGTTGCGCAGGTTGTGCTCCTCGTGCTCGAGTCGATCGAGCCAGACGGCGGCGTCCATGCCGACCAGCTCGGGTCCCGCCCGCTCGGCGAGGTCCAGGAAGGCGAGGGCGTGGCGCTCCTCGCAGGCGTCACGCTCACCCGCCTCATCGAGCCGCTCCGCCGCGTACTCCCGGATCAGCACGTGACAGCCGAAACGCGGCTCGCCGTGCTCGGTGGGTGCGACGCGCAGCAGGCTGCGATCGACCATCGACTCCATGGCCACGGACACGTCGAGCTCGTCGGCGCCCCCGTGGTCGACCACGGCCTCGGCCGCGTCCAGGGTCCAGCCCCCGCCGAACACGGCCAGCCGCCGGAAGACCGTCTGCTCGTCCGCCTCGAGCAGGTCGTGGCTCCAGGCCAGGGCGGCCCGCAGCGTGCGCTGACGCTCCGGCAGATCGCGCGCACCGCCGGACAACAGGTCGAGGCTGCGCTCGAGGCGCTCGAGGATCGCGGCCGGGGTCATCAGCCGCGAGCGCGCCGCGGCCAACTCGATGGCCAGAGGCAGACCCTCCAGGCGGGCGACGATGGCCCGCACCATCCGCTCCCCGTCGGCTGTCGCGAGCGGGTCGCTGCCGCGCGCCCGGGCCCGATCGAGGAACAGGGCCGTGCCCGCGTCGTCGTCGAGCGGCGGGACGAGGTACTCGTGCTCGCCGGAGACGCGCAGGATCTCGCGGCTCGTGACGATGCAGGTCAGGTCCCCGCTCGCCCGCACCAGGTCGGCGACGACGGTCGCGGCCGTGGGGAGGAGCTGCTCCAGGTTGTCGATCACGAGCAGGACCGGGGCGACACGCAGGCGCGCCAGGAGCGTGTCGAGGATGGCCGTGCCCGGCTCCTCGGCGACGCCCATCGATGCCGCGATCGTGCCCACGATGAGACCCGGGTCGCGCACCGGTGCCAGGTCCACGAACCACGTCCCGCCGGCGAAGCGCGATCGGCTGGCGTCCGCGAGCCCGATGGCCAGCCGCGTCTTGCCGGTGCCGCCCGGGCCGGTGATGGTCAGGAGGCGCGTCCCGGCCAGGATCCGCGCCAGGCGTTCGAGTTCGACGTCCCGGCCCACGAAGCTGGTGGCCAGCGCGGGCAGGTTGGTCGGCAGGTCGAGGGTGCGCAGCGGTCGGCCGTCGTCGCTGACGTCGGGAACGACGACCCGCGCGAGCGGCCGCGGGTCGTCGAAGTCCTTGAGCCGCCGGTGCCCCTCGTCCACCACGGTCGCCTCGGGCTCGACCTCCGAGTCGGCGATCGCCGTGCGGGTCGCGTCCGAGATGACGATCTGGCCGCCGTTGGCCGCGGCAGCCACGCGGGCGGCGTAATGCACGTCGATGCCGACGTAGTCCCGACCACCGCTGGTGAGCCGCCCCTCGCCCGTGTGCAGGCCGAAGCGGACCCGGATCGGTGGCCCGACCTCCGCCTGGGCCGGACCGCGTGGCCCGGCCGCGAGCGCACGGCCGATGGCGATCGCGGTCCGCACGGCCGCGCCGGCGTCCGGGAAGACCGCGAACGTGCCATCGCCCTCGTGCTTGACCACGACCCCGGCGGCCCCCTCGACCAGCTCGTCAACGATCCGGTCGTGCGCCTCGAGCAGGGCGGACCAGGCATCGTCCCCGAGGCGCTGGGCGTGCCGGGTGGAACCCTCGATGTCGCTGAACAGGAAGGTGACCCGTCCGGTCGGCAGCGTGCCCACGGCGGCCTCGGCTACGCCAGCGGCCCGTCGTCGGGGGCGGCGGCCGCGTCGCGGGCGACCCCCGCCGCCATGGGGGCCTCGTCGAAGGCCACCGGGCCGGCGTCGTCGACCACCTCCGGCATGACCGCCCCGGCCACGGCCGTCAGGTCGGCCGGGTCGACGACGGGCATGGCGTTCAGTCCTCCCCGCGACGCGCGCGCCGGATCTGGTCGGCGTGGTCGTGGCTGTGCTCGGCGTAGATCGTGAGCCAGTCGTCGACCGAGTAGGCGCCCGATTCGCTGTGCGTGCCGGCCCTCGACCACTCGGCCGGGGTGAGCGAGCGCAGCAGCTCCAGGCTGCCCGCCCGGACGGCCGCGACGACGGCGAGGGACGTCTCGATCGGTCGGTCGTAGTGCAGCCGGCGCGCCCACTCGGACTCGTCATAGCCCTGGATGACCGGCTCGTCCTCGGCGATCAGGCGGCGCAGGCGGATGAAGGCCATCGACTCCGAGTCGGCGACGTGGTGGACGATCTCTCGGGCGGTCCACGCGCCTGACGGCGGGCGCCGATCGAGCTCGTCATCCGGCGCATCGCGGACCGCGGCGGCGACCGCGGCAGCCCCCGTCGCGTAGCGGTCCAGCAGGGCCTCGCGGTCAGTGTCGGTCATCCCATCCTCCTCGTCGACGGGCCCTCGATCCGCTCGATCGCGGTGTCGGGCCCGGGCATGGCGGCGATCTCGGCCGCGATCCCGGCCAGCCGGGCGGTCGCGACGGTATCGGCGCGGATCTCGTCGAGCGCTGCACGCACCATATCGCTCGACAGGTCGTCGGGCGAGACCGACCGGGCGATGCCGGCCGCGACCGTGCCCGCGAACGCCTCGCGCGACCGTGCCCGCGAACGCCTCGCGGACCATGACCACCGCGCGGCGGCACCCGGTCAGGCCGGTGAGGCCGGCCAGCGCCGGGATGTCGCGAGCGACGTGCCCAGGCTGGCCGGTCCCGCCGGGACGTGCCCGAAGCCGGACCGTTCCACGATGAAGGCGAGCCGCCGGTCACGCTTGCCGAGTCGCGCGGCGCGGCCTACACTCGATATCCGACGAATCCACTCGGATATGAGGTCCACGACCCTGACCCACACCACGGCCCTCCCGCGGCCGAGCTTCCACGGCAGCGGCGCCCTGTCCTTCTCGACGAAGGGCGAGTACGGCGTGCGCCTCATGGTCCAGCTCGCCCGCCACTATGGGACGGGCCCGGCCAGCCTCGCCGGGATCGCCGCCGAGGAGGACCTGCCGCGCGCCTACCTGGAGCAGCTGGTCGTGAGCCTGCGCGAGGCCGGGCTCGTCACGAGCACGCGCGGCGCGCACGGGGGCTACGAGCTCGCGCGCTCGCCGGAGACGATCGCGATGAGCGAGGTCCTGCGAGCCCTCGAAGGCCCCATCGCCCCGATGATCTGCGCCAGCGACGACCCGGAGCACGCGACGGCGTGCGATCGCTCCAGCCGGTGCACCGTGAACGTGCTGTGGGTCCGCGTCCGCGACGCGATCACCGGCGCGCTCGATTCGATGACCCTCGCCGACCTGGCGCCGCAGCGCCTCGTCGCTCTCGACTGACCGACCCGATCGCCCCCCGACCCGAAGGAGCCCACTGCTCGTGACCGACACCGCCACCGACCAGCACCTCGTCATCCGCGGCCTGCGCGTCGCGCCAGCCGCCGCCCCGGAGCGGGAGATCCTGCAGGGCATCGACCTGACGGTCGGCAAGGGCGAGGTCCACGCGATCATGGGTCCCAACGGCTCGGGCAAGACGACCCTGGCCTACGCTCTGATGGGCCACCCCGCCTACGTCGTGAACGCCGGCGAGGTCCTCTGGAAGGGCCGCGACATCCTGGCCCTGAGTGCCGACAAGCGCGCCCGCCTCGGCCTGTTCCTCGCCTTCCAGTACCCGACCGCCATCCCCGGTCTGAGCGTCGCGAGCTTCATCCGGAGCGCGCTCAACGCCAGGCTCCAGGGCGTCGACAAGGATCCGGCCATCGACCCGACCGACGCGGTCAAGGGCGGCATCAACATGCGCGACTTCCGCAACCTGATGCGCGAGAAGATGGCCCTCCTGCGGATGGACCCGGGCTTCGCCAGCCGCTACGTCAACGACGGCTTCTCGGGCGGCGAGAAGAAGCGCCTCGAGATGCTCCAGATGGCGGTCCTCCAGCCGGAGATGGCGATCCTCGACGAGACCGACTCGGGCCTCGACATCGACGCGCTGCGGATCGTGGCCGAGGGGGTCAACGCCATGCTCAACCCGGATCTGGGCGTGCTCCTCATCACCCACTACCAGCGCCTGCTCAACTACATCCAGCCCGACTTCGTGCATGTCCTGGCCGAGGGCCGGATCGTCAAGAGCGGCGGCAAGGACCTCGCGCTGCGCCTCGAGGAGGAGGGCTACGGCCCGATCCTGCGCGAGGCGGGCCTCTCGCCTGACCTGCCCGACGAGGCGCTGCTGGTGCCCAAGGGCCCGGACCTCGAGCCCGAGCCGGAGCCCGTGGAGGCCGCCCGCTGACCGCGGGCACCTGACATGGCCATCGAGGCGACCGACCGACCCGCACCCGCCCTGGACGCGGCCGCGCTGCGAGCCGACTTCCCGATCCTCGAACGGGCCATCAACGGCCATCCGCTGGTCTACCTCGACTCCGCGTCGAGCAGCCAGAAGCCGCGGGTCGTCATCGATTCGATGACCGAGCATTACGAGCGGCACAACGCCAACGTCCATCGCGGCATCTACACGGTCGGGGAGGAGGCGACGGCCGCCTACGACCGGGCCCGGGTCACGGTCGCCGGCTTCATCAACGCGCCGGACAGCGACGAGGTCGTGTTCACGCGCAACGCGACCGAGGCGATCAACCTCGTCTCGTACTCGTGGGGGCGGCGCAACATCGGGCGGGGCGACCAGATCATCCTGACGGAGATGGAGCACCACGCGAACCTGGTGCCGTGGCAGCTCCTCGTCCAGGAGGTCGATGGCGACCTCGAGTTCATCCCGATCACCGACGACGGCGTGCTCCGCCTCGACGTGTTCGAGGTGCTCCTGCGCCTGAAGCCGAAACTCGTCGCCTTCACCCACGTGTCGAACACGCTGGGCACGATCAACCCGGTCCGCGAGATGGTGGACATGGCCCACGCCGCCGGGGCGCTCGTGCTGGTCGATGGCGCACAGGCGGTGCCGCACGTGCCGGTCGACGTGCAGGCGCTCGACTGCGACTTCTACGCGTTCAGCGGCCACAAGATGCTCGGCCCGATGGGCTCGGGCGCGCTGTGGGCGCGGCGCGAGCTGCTCGAGGCCATGCCGCCGTTCCTGTCCGGCGGGGACATGATCCGCGAGGTCCACCTGCGCCGGAGCGAGTTCAACGACATCCCCTACAAGTTCGAGGCGGGCACCCCGGCCGTCGCGGATGCGGTCGGGCTCGGGGTCGCCGCCGAGTACCTGCAGGCCATCGGCATGGACGCCGTTCGCGCCCACGAGCGCGAGCTCGTGGCCTATGCGCTCGCGGTCCTGCCGGGGCAGGTCTCCGGCATCGAGCTCTACGGGCCGCTGGACCCGGACCTGCGCGGCGGCGTGGTGCCGTTCAACCTGCCGGGCATCCATCCGCACGACGTGGCCCAGGTGCTGGACCGCTTCGGGATCGCCGTCCGGGCCGGCCACCACTGCACGATGCCGCTCCACGAGCGCCTGGACCTGGCGGCCACCGCGCGTGCCTCGTTCAGCGTCTACACCACGACCGCCGACATCGACGCGCTCGCCGCCGGCCTCGTCGAGGTCCAGCGCATCTTCAACGGGTAGTCACGCGGGCCGCGTGGGTCGAGGTGCCCGCCCCGGACGCCGGACCCGTCAGGCCGGGCGGAGCGACCGCCACATCTGCAGCGCCCACGCGTAGTCCGCGCCGTCGTCGAACTCGATGCGGATCGCCGCACCGGAGCCGGTCACGGCGGCGAACCCCTCCAGCACACCCACCTCCAGGCCGGACGAGGCGTCCGTCGTGATCCGGGCGCGCCCGCGAACCTCGCCGGCCTCGTGGTGCAGGGCCTCCGGCCCCAGGTCAGCCGCGACCTGGTGGAGGAAGGCCTGCGCGGACAGCCCACCGGTGGCGGTCGCGGCGAGGGTGATGCTCCGGCCGGGACCGCCGCCCCACCATTCATCGGTCGTGCGCCGTTCAGCGAACGTGCCGGGCACGGTCAGGACCCAGCCCTCGTGGGCGATCGTGACCGGGGCCCGCCGGTAGCCGATCGGCGCGGCATCGACCGTCCCGAGCCCGGCGGGCACCGCCCGGGAGACGACCTGGCGCGCCATGGCGGTGGAAACCGGGGCCGGCCACCACGGTCTCGCCGCGGACGGCCACGGTGCCGTCGTCCGTGGTGGCGAGCAGGAGCGGCGGCGCCGCCGGATGGAGTCGGACGCTGCATCCGGCCGGGCTCACGCCGAGGCTCAGGATCTCGTCCGGGTAGGCGGACCGCAGCCATGTCTCGACGTCGCCGAGCAGCCGCTCGGTCGAGGGCAGGCGGGGGATGAGGCCGCGCTTCCGGGTACGGCCGGACAGGGCGATCTCGAGCCGGTCGGCGATGCGTATGGTCACGGCCCCTGACGATACCGCCACGCCCGGCCGTGCCGACCACCCCGGTCGTACCAGTGGTGGCGGCAACTCGTCCCTCGCAAGGTGGTGCCTCGGCGCCACGGTGCTGCGAGCATGGTGCGGCGCCGCGCCTCGCCCCGCGCCTCGCCTTGCCGGCCGGCCCTGCGCCGCCCGGCCCGCCGTCCGCTCCGCGCCGCACCGCGCCCCGCGCCGCGCCTCGCCCCGCGCCTCGCCTTGCCGGCCGGCCC
>JBKHXL010000063.1:0-88227 GCA_046566045.1 Candidatus Limnocylindria bacterium | reverse complement strand
CGTCGGGCGGGATGAGGATGCCGTTCGTGCCGACGATCGTCTCGAGGAAGACCGCCGCGATCGTGTGCGGGCCTTCGTAGCGGATGACGTCTTCCAGCCCCTGCAGGCTCTCCTCGACCGGCCGTGGCTCGGGCTCACCCCAGCGATGGGTATCGGGGTAGCGCACGACCCCGACGAGGCCCGGCTCGTTCGCCCATCGGCGCGGATCGCCGGTGAGCGTCATCGCGCCCATCGTCGCGCCGTGATAGGCGCGGTAGCGGGCGAGGATCTTGTGGCGGCCAGTGAAGTGTCGCGCGAGCTTGATGGCGTTCTCGACCGCCTCGGCGCCGCCCAGCGTGAAGAAGACCTTGTCGAGGTCGCCCGGCAGGATCTCGGCCAGCTTCCGGCCAAGGCGGCCGCGGATCTCGGTGGCGAAGGCGGGCTGGACGAACTGGAGCTTGCCGAGCTGCTCGGTGATGGCCTCGATCACGCGCCGGTCGCCGTGGCCGATGTTCACCGACATGAGCTGGCTGTTGAAGTCGAGGATGCGCCGGCCGTCCGGCGTGTACAGCCAGACCCCCTCGGCGCGGTCGATGGCGATCGGGTCGATGGCGCCCTGCACGGACCATGACGTGAACGTGTGCCGACGGCTGAGCGCGACGATCTCGTCGGACGTCATCGCGCCGGGGGCGGTGCGGATACCCATGACTCCTCCTCTGCGCCCGCGGGCGCCGCTCGGATTACAGCACATCCGCCTCGGTCAGGGCAGCCCGAGGTGCGCGCGGAGGGACGCGAGCGAGGCCGCGGCGTCGTGCCGCATGTCGGCGACGATGGCCGGATCGGGTGGCGCCGGGTCGGCCACGATGAGCTCGGGCAGGCGCGGGTCGTCGAAGGCGCACACGTACGCCTCCCGGCCGAGGCGGCGGAGCAGGTTCCGGTTCTTGTCGGTCGTGCTCATCGAGATGGCCGGCACGCCGTAGGCGGTGGCCACCACCGTGCCGTGGAACTTGTGGCTGGCCAGCATCGTGCACTCCCCGATCGCCCGGCTCATGACGCCGAGGTCGTCCGAGGCGACGGTCTCGTCGACGGGCAGGCCCAGGCGGGCCAGCGCGGCCTCGTCCTGGCGGCGCACGTCGCCGCGCGCCAGCACGATCGAGCGCAGGCGGTACCCCAGGCTGCGCCCGCGCTCGGCCATCGCCCGCACGGTCGCGAAGTCGTCCTGGTCGTTGCGCCAGCGAACGACGATGCCGAGGATGGGTCGCCCGGCCGGCCGGGCGACCTCCGGCAGGCGCAGGGCGAAGACGAGGTCGGCGGCCGTCTCGACCGGCACCCGCGGCTCCAGGTGCTCGCGGATCCAGGCGCCGCTCTCCGCGTCGCGCGCGACGATCGAGCGCACGCTGCCGTGCCGGAAGAAGCGGCGCAGGGCTCGCACGGCCGGCGGGCGGGCGTCGCGCCAGGTCGGCACGCCGACCCCCACGATGTGGACCGGGCGGCGCAGGTAGTCGGGCGACCAGTCGCGCAGGTTGGCGTGCCACGGGACGACGAGGTCGCCACCGCCGATGACGATCGCGTCCTGGGCCCGGACGGCGGCGCGCGGGGCCGGGGGCATCGGCGAGGTCGGTGACTGGGTCAGGACCGACAGCCGCGCATCGCCGAGGTGCTGCCGGAAGACGTCGAGGAACAGCTCGTCGCCGTAGTTCCCCGGCCCGTAGAACCCGACGATGCCGACCCGCGGCGGCGACGCCGCTCGATGCGTGCCGAGCTCGGGCGGCCACCCGACGACCGCCCGATCGGGCGCGACGCGGTGGGCGATCCGGGCCGGCAGGGCGCGCAGGCGGGACGGGACGCGAAGCGAGCGACGGGGGGTGTCGGGCACGTCGGGATTATGCCGCCCGGGGCCTCGGTGCTACCGTTGACCCGAACGCGACTGGACCGCACCGGTGACCCGGATCAGTGGAGGCAGCATGGATCGCGACGCCTTCGGCGCCTGGCTGGATCGCTACATCGATGCCTGGCGGCTCAACGACGCGGCCGCCATCGGGGACCTGTTCAGCGCCGATGTCCGCTACGCGTACGACCCGTTCGACGAGGCGCTGGTCGGGCGCCATGCGGTCATCGCGTCGTGGCTCGCCGATCCCGACCCGCCGGGTTCGTGGCAGGCCGACTACGAGGTGCTGGCCATCGACGGCGACGTCTACGTGGCCCACGGCCGGACGCGCTACCTGACCGACGACCGGACCGAGGTCGACCGTGAGTTCGCCAACGTGTTCGTCTGTCGCTTCGACGCCGACGGGCGTTGCCGCGAGTTCACCGAGTACTACATGCGCCGGCGTCCCGAGGTCCCGCCCGACGAGCCGCCGGCCGCCGGCTGACGGCTGACGCCGCCGACAGCCGGCCGAGGTCGTATCCTCGTCCCTTCCGAACCGACCCGAACGACGCACAGCAGCACAAGGGAGCGAACCGATGTCGAGGACCGTCCGCGGCGCGCTCGTCCAGGCGAGCTGGACCGGCGACAAGGAGTCGATGATCCAGAAGCACGAGGAGCGTGCGCACGAAGCCGCCGGGCAGGGCGCCCAGTTCATCCTGTTCCAGGAGCTGTTCTACGGGCCGTACTTCTGCCAGGTGCAGGACGCCCAGTACTACAGCTACACGGAGCTGATCCCGGACGGCCCGACGACCAAGCGCATGCAGGACCTCGCCAGGCAGACGGGCATGGTCGTGGTCGCCCCGATGTACGAGGAGGACGACAAGGCCTCGGGCATCTACTACAACACGGCCGCCGTCATCGACGCCGACGGGACCTACCTCGGCAAGTACCGCAAGACCCACATCCCGCACGTCAAGGGATTCTGGGAGAAGTTCTACTTCCGGCCAGGCAACCTCGGCTATCCCGTGTTCGAGACGGCGGTCGGCAAGATCGGCGTGTACATCTGCTACGACCGGCACTTCCCGGAGGGGGCCCGCGCCCTCGGGCTCAACGGCGCCGAGATCGTGCTCATCCCGTCGGCCACCTCGCGCGGCCTGTCCGAGTACCTGTGGCGGATCGAGCAGCCCAGCCACGCCGTGGCCAACGGCTACTACGTCGGCACCATCAACCGGGTCGGGATCGAGGACCTCGGCGAGGACGACTTCTACGGCCAGAGCTACTTCGTCGACCCGCGCGGGCAGTACGTCGGCGACGTCGCCTCGGCGCACGAGGAGGAGCTCGTCGTGCGCGACCTGGACCTCGACAAGATCACCGAGGTCCGCAACACTTGGCAGTTCTACCGCGATCGGCGTCCCGACGCCTACACGGACTTGACACGGCCCTAGCCGGAAGGCGCTATCATCCGCGCCGGCTCGGCTGTCTGGAGGAGGACGGCCGAGCCGCGCCGTTTCCCGGTCCGGCGCCCGAAGAGGAGCACGGCTGATGCAGTTCGGATTCACGCTCAAGCCCGACCACTCGATCGAGCGCACGCTGGCCCTCACCCGCCAGGCGGAGGCGGCCGGCTTCAGTCACGGCTGGCTGTTCGACAGCCACGTCCTGTGGCGCGACCCGTATCCGCTGCTGGTCCTGATGGCCGGTGCGACGACCACGCTGCGGCTCGGGACGTGCGTGACGAACCCCGCCACGCGCGAACCGTCGGTCACCGCGTCCAGCCTGGCCGTGCTCAACGAGATCAGCGGGGGTCGGATGGACCTCGGCATCGGTCGCGGCGATTCCGCCCGGCGCGTGCTGGGCAAGCCGCCGACCTCGATGCGGGACCTCGAGACCGCGGTCCACGTCATCCGCGCCCTGGTCGAGGGCCGGTCGATCGAGTACGAGGGCGCGACGCTCGAGCTGCCGTGGACCCCGGGCGGGCACCTGCCGGTCTGGATCGCCGGGTACGGGCCGGTCGCCCTGAAGCTGACCGGCCGGATCGCCGACGGGGCGATGCTCCAGATCGGCGACCCGGACCTCGTGCGCTGGTTCGTGTCGCAGGTCCGGGCGTCCTCGGTCGAGGCCGGGCGTGGCGACGACGCGGTCAGGATCATGGCGGCGGCGCCGGCCCATGTCGGCGACCTGGCCGAGGCGCGCGACCGCGTGCGCTGGTTCCCGGCGCTCGTGTCGAACCACGTCGTGGACCTGGTCAACAAGTACCCGCGCGAGGACCTGCCCGAGGAGCTGACGACGTACATCCGCGACCGCGAGGGCTACGACTACCGGCACCACGCCGAGGTCGGCAGCTCCAACGCGGCGTTCGTGACCGACGCGATCGTCGACCGCTTCGCGCTGGTCGGCTCGGTCGACGATCACATCGCGCGGCTGCGAGCGCTGGCCGACGCGGGCGTCGATCAGTTCAACCTGTACCTCATGAACGGCGACGAGGAAGAGCAGCTCGAGATCTACGGCCGCGAGATCATCCCCGCCCTGCGCGACTGACCGTCGGCCGGTACGTCGGGGCAGGGGTCATGGGCCGAGGGTCAGGCTGGGCGGGTCGCCCGCCGGACGCCATCATCGAGGCACCCCCGCACGACACCGCCCATGCGCCACCTGGAGGATCCCGACGATGCCCGCGCTGCGTACCCGACGCGACCCCTGGTGGGACCTCGAGGGCATCGATGCCCGCCACCACAGGGTCCGCCGCAAGTTCGTCGCCGCGCTGGCCTGCGCGGTCGCCATCGTCGCCTGCGGCCTGACCACCGCGGCCTGG
This sequence comes from Candidatus Limnocylindria bacterium, assembly GCA_046566045.1. Lineage (GTDB taxonomy): Bacteria > Chloroflexota > Limnocylindria > Limnocylindrales > CSP1-4 > SPCO01. The sequence goes on along the minus strand of JBKHXL010000063.1, from coordinate 83,575 downwards.
CTCGAGGTGCTCTGGCCGGCCCTCGCCTCGCTGGGTCTCGGCCTCGGCTGACCGCCGTCCCACCCGCCGGGCACGCTCCCCTCACCGGTCGCCATCGCCTACCATCATCCCCCTGACCGACCCGTCGTCCGTCGCAGGAGGGACCGATGCGCACGCTCATCACCAACGGCACGATCGTCACCGCCGAGGGCTCGCAGCGAGCCGACGTCCTGGTCGATGGCGAGATCATCGCGCTCATCGGGGCCGATCTGCCTGGCGCCGGCATCAGCGCCGACGACACGATCGACGCCAGCGGCAAGTACGTCATCCCGGGCGCCATCGACGTCCACACCCACATGGAGCTGCCGTTCGGCGGGACGTTCGCCAAGGACACCTTCGAGACGGGCACCCGGGCCGCGGCGTTCGGCGGCACGACGACGATCGTGGACTTCGCCGTGCAGACCCGCGGCCAGAGCCTGCGCGACGGGCTCGACGCGTGGCACGAGAAGGCCGAGGGCAACGCCGTGGCCGACTACGGGTTCCACATGATCATGAGCGACGTCAACGACGACACGCTCAGGGAGATGGACCGCCTGGTGGCCGAGGAGGGCGTCCCCGACTTCAAGCTGTTCACCGCCTATCCGGGCGTCTTCTACTCGGACGACGGGGCGATCTTCCGGGCGATGCAGCAGACGGCATCAAACGGCGGGCTGATCATGACGCACGCCGAGAATGGGTTGGCCATCGACGTCGTGGCCGAGCAGACCGTCGCCGCCGGCACGACCGATCCGATCGGGCACGGGCTGGCTCGCAAGGCCGTGTTCGAGGGTGAGGCGACCAACCGGGTGATCCGCCTGGCGGAGGCGGCCGGCGTGCCCGTCTACATCGTCCACCTGTCCGCGCGCGAGGCGCTGGCCGAGGTCCGGGCCGCGCGCGACCGCGGATCGAAGGCCTTCGCCGAGACGTGCCCGCAGTACCTGTTCCTGTCGCTCGACGACCTGGGCAACGGGTTCGAGGGGGCCAAGTTCGTGTGCTCCCCGCCGCTCCGTCCCAGGGACCACTGGGAGGACCTGTGGACCGGCCTGGTCAAGGACGACCTGCAGGTCGTCTCGACCGACCACTGCCCGTTCGACTTCGAGGGCCAGAGGGACCTCGGTCGGGACGACTTCCGCAAGGTTCCCAACGGCCTGCCCGGCGTCGAGGATCGCGTGGACCTGCTGCACGACGGCGGGGTCGCGGCCGGCCGGATCACCCGGGAGCGCTGGGTCGAGATCATCTCGACCGCGCCGGCCAAGCTGTTCGGGATGTATCCCCGCAAGGGGTCCGTCAGCGTGGGAGCCGACGCCGACCTCGTGGTGTACGACCCGAGCCGCCGTCGCACGATCTCGGCCAGTACCCATCACATGGACGTCGACTACTCGTGCTACGAGGGCCGCTCGGTCCTCGGCGCCAGCGACGTCGTCCTGTCGCGCGGCTCGGTCATCGTGCGCGACGGCACGTTCACCGGTCGCCGGGGCCACGGTCGGTTCATCAGGCGCGCCCCGGCCGACTACGCCCGGATGGCGTGACCGACCCGGCCCGCGACACCTCGCCGGCCCGGCCGGGGGCGGGGCCGTGGGCGATCCGCGTCGATGCCGACCCGGCTCGCGTCGCGGACGTGCGCGCCCTCGTCCGTGATGCGGTGGATGCCGCCGATCCGACGGCCGATCCCGAGTGCCAGGACGACCTGGTCCAGGCCGTCGACGAGGCCGCCAGCAACGTGATCCGGCACGGTTACGCCGGTCGGCCGGGCTGGCTCGACGTGCGCATCGAGCGGACCGGGGACCGGCTCGTCATCACGATCGAGGACGAGGCGCCGACGTTCGATCCGACCAGCGTGCCCGCCCCGGTTCTCGCGACGCCCCCGGCGGCGCGTCGCCCCGGCGGCATGGGCATCCACCTCATGCGCGCCGGCATCGACGCGATCGCCCACTCGCCGCGACCCGGCGGTGGCAATATCCTGACCCTGACACGCCGGCTCGACCGGCGCCCGAAGGAGGAACGCTGATGGCCCTCGAGACGACCGTCGAGCAGGTGGACGCCCGCGTCCCGCTGACCGTCATCGCGCTCGATGGGGAGCTCGACGCGTCGAACTTCGAGAGCCTCATCGAGACCGCGCGGACCCTGTACGACGGCGGCGCGCGCACGCTCCTGCTCGACCTCACCGACCTCCGCTTCATGGCCAGCTCGGGCCTCGTGGCACTGCACTCGATCGTCCGGATCATGCACGGTGAAGCGCCGCCCGATCCCGAGGCCGGCTGGACCGCCCTGCACGCGTCCGCGACGAGCGGCTCGCAGCGCGAGGTCCAGCTGTGCGCGCCGCAGCCCGGCGTCGAGCGCGTGCTCGCCCGCACCGGGCTCGATCGGATGTTCGTCGTCCATCCCGATCGGTCGAGCGCGATCGCCGCCTTCTGAGCGCCGGCCCGGCACGGCGCGTCATGGACCGCAGCCACCCGCTGGCGGACGCCGGCCTCGACATCATCCTGGCGCCGTTCCGCGAGTCGGTCGGAAGCGCCATCCTGAGCGTGGAGGACGAGGCCGGCGTCGTGCTCGCCAGTTCGGCCGACGGGACCGACGCCGACGGGCGGCCGGACGCGGGCCGCGAGACGTTCCCGATCGTCCTCGGCGGCGCGGTCATCGGCCGGGTCGTCGTCCGCGGAGGATCCCCCGATCCCGCCCTGCTGCGGGCCACGGGCTCGGGCCTTGCCGCCGCCCTGGCCACCGTCGTCGAACGGACGGCCCGTGAGCGGCACGCGGCGAGTGCCGCAGCCACGCGGCGGATCGACTCGGAGCTCGCCCACGGACGGCAGCTCCAGCGCAGCTTCGTGTCGCTCGTCGCGCCGGTCACCCCCGGCTATGACCTCGCCAGCCACTACGAGGCGGCGCGCGAGGTCGGCGGCGACTTCTTCGACCTGTTCCGGCTCCGGCGGCGCGGCCGGCCGCTGAGCGTGGTCATCGCCGACGTCACCGGCAAGGGCATCGCGGCCGCCCTGCTGATGGCCTTCTCCCGTCCCCTCCTCCACGCGGCGATCGACCACACGACCGGTCCCGCCGAGGCGCTCGTTCGCACCAACCGGATCCTCGTCGAGGAGCGGCGCTCGTCGCTGTTCATCACGGCCATGGTCGCCCGCCTCGACCTGCCGACGGGCCATCTCCGCTTCGCCAACGCGGGGCACGAGCCGCCGATCTACGTCCCCGGCGACGGCCGTCCGGCGAGCCTCGTGCTCGGTTCGGGACCGCTCGTCGGCGCCTTCGCCGACCTGGCCGTCCCGGAGGTCGCCGTCGGCCTGCGGCCGGGCGACGCGCTGCTCCTCTACACCGATGGCGTGACCGATGCGCGCTCCCCCGCCGGCGAGCGCTTCGAGGAGGCCCGCCTGTTCGCGGCCATCGAGTCCGCCCGGGGCGGGTCCGCCCAGGATCTCGTCGACGCCGTGGCCGGCGCGGTGGCCGCCTTCGCCGGCGTGTCCGAGCCTGCCGACGACATCACCATCGTGGCCATCCGACGGCGTCGCGAGGGGGAGGCCGGATGACGATCGTGCTCGACGGCGGCCTCGCCACCCAGCTGGAGGCGCGCGGCCTGGACCTGTCCGACCGCCTCTGGTCGGCGCGCGTCCTGGTCGAGGACCCGGACGCCATCGAGGCCGTCCACCGCGCCTACTTCGACGCCGGGGCACGGGTCGCCACGACCGCGTCGTACCAGGCCACGGTCCAGGGCTTCGAGGCCGCAGGGCTCGATCGAGACGCGGCCCTGGCGGCGATCCGGCGCAGCGTCGCGCTCGCGCGCCGGGCCCGGGATGCGCACGTCGCCGCGGCCGGCGCCGACATCGACCGGCCGCTGCTGGTCGCCGGCTCGGTCGGGCCGTACGGGGCGATGCTGGCCGACGGGTCCGAGTACCGCGGCGACTACGATCCCGGGCCGGACGCGCTGCGCGAGGTGCACGCGCCGCGGATGGACGCGCTGCTGGAGGCCGGGGCGGACCTGCTGGCGCTGGAGACCATCCCGACCATGCGCGAGGCCGAGGTGCTGGTCCGCTTGGTCGAGGAGCGCGGGGCGCGGGCCTGGCTGACCTACCAGTGTCGGGACGAGGCCAGCACGGCCGCCGGCGAGCCGATCGCCGACGCGATGGCCGTCGCGGCGGGGAGCGGCGGCATCGAGGCGGTCGGGGTCAACTGCACGGCGCCGCGCCTGGTCCCGCACCTCCTGGCCGCGGCCGCAGCGACGGCCCCGGCGCTGGCGCGCATCGCCTACCCGAACGCGGGCGACCGCTGGGATGCGACCGCCCACCGTTGGGTCGCGACGAGCGCATCCGAGGCGTTCGACGGTGCCACCGTCGCCGGCTGGACGGCGCTCGGCGCCACGTGGCTGGGCGGCTGCTGCGGCACCGGTCCGGCCGACATCGCCGCGCTGGCGGCCGCCGTCACCAGCGCCGCCCCGGCAGCGGCTCCCGCGACGGCCGGCGTCACGGAGCGCTAGACGGTCGTGACCTCGCGGCGATCGAAGATCCGCAGCAGCGCCAGCACGAGCAGCTCGATCAGCGTCCAGCCGATCAGCGCGACGACAGCGGCGACGTCGAGGGTGGAGCCCTGCTCGCCGGTCACGCGATCGAGCGCGAACATGCCGCGGAACGGCTCGACGAACGGGTCGGTGATGCCGAGGATCAGGGCGACGATGTCGTTGCCCTGGTTGGCCACGAGGACCAGCAGGATGATGCGCAGGATGAGCGCCGCCTGGAGGATCCCGAACAGGAAGGTCACGAAGCGGGCGACGACGCTGCTCGCGCTCGGGCCGGCGGTCCGGTACGCGCGCTCGCTCGTGCTCACCGTGTCGCGGACCGGCACCGCGTCACGGGTGGTCGGGGTCGGGTCGGTGACGGTGGTCTCGCGGGTGGTGGTGCGTTCGTAGTCGGTCATGGCTCGCCTCCCTGCGCGTGCGCTGGTCCGACGAGCATGACCGGGTGGCCCTGACAGACGCACTCCCACGCGGGCCGGAGGGGTGACAGGGGCGTTACGGCGTCAGGGCAGGGTCGGTCGCCCCATCGCCCGGCGATAGTGCTGGTTGAAGTCGAACAGGAAGCGGTCCTGGCGGGGGTACACGCCCGCCCGGAAGGAGCGCGACGACACGCCGGTCTGGGCGCGCTCGCAGACGGCCCAGTCCTGCCGGCTGATGAGGTCCCAGAACTCGACCACGGGCTCGGGTGCGAAGTCGGGCGCGGCGATCGTCTCGGGGCGGAACAGGTACTCGGACACGACCGTGGTGTGGTGCGGCCCGCGCGGCAGGGCGTAGTAGACCATCGCGGCGTCGGGGTGAAGGTTGAGCATCACGTTGGCGAACTGGAACGTGCCGTAGTACATGCGGTAGTCGTCGGGCAGCAGGTCCGGGAAGGGCGGCAGCGTGGATCGCCCGGTCCTGGTGAAGGACGTCGCGCCCTCGATCATCCAGTTGCCGTCGTCGCGGGTCTCCTCGTCCCACACCTCGCCGAAGCGGTACAGCGGCACGACCGCCACCAGCTCGGGATGGATGGTCGGGCAGTGCAGGCACTCGTTGTAGTTCTCGATGACGATCTTCCAGTTGGCCTCGACCTCGTACACGATGCGCCGGCCCACGCGCAGCTCGTCGAGGCGATAGCGCTCGAAGTTCGTGATGCTCTCCATGCCCTCGCGCAGCTGGTCGAGCAGGGGGCGACGCTGCGCGGCCTCGGCCAGGTTGACGAACAGGAAACCGCCGTACGCGTCCACGCCGATGGCGTGCAGCGGGTAGTCGGCTCGGTCGAACGCCTCGTCCTCGTCCACGTTCGGCGTCCCGACAAGACGACCGTCGAGGTCGTACGACCAGGCGTGATAGGGGCACTTGAAGACCTTCGAGACGTGGCCGCAGGCCGGTCCGGTCTCGTCGAGCAGCTTCGTCCCGCGATGGGCGCACACGTTGTAGAAGCCGCGCAGTCCCCCGTCGCGGTTGCGCGCGACGACGATCGACTCGCCGGCCAGGTCGCGCACGAGGTAGTCGCCCGGTTCGGGGATCTCCTCGGTCCGCCCGATGCCGACCCAGCCACCGAACCAGATCCGCTCACGCTCCTCCGCGTACACGGCATCGCTGGAGTAGTCCGCGCCGGACAGCGTCGGGCGCGGTCGCCAGGTCGGCGTCTGGACGGCCATCGTGGCGTCTCGCTCAGCGCGTCCGGGGAAAGCCGAGGTCGACGCTGGAGGTCCCCGGGTCCGGCCAGCGCGAGGTCACGATCTTGGCCCGCGTATAGAACTGGATGCCCTCCGGGCCGTACATGTGGAGGTCGCCGAAGAGCGACGCCTTCCAGCCGCCGAAGCTGTAGTACGCGACCGGCACCGGGATCGGCACGTTGATGCCGACCATGCCGGCAGCGACCTCGAACTGGAACTGCCGGGCCGCCCCGCCGTCGCGGGTGAAGATCGCCGTGCCGTTGCCGTACGGGTTCTCGTTGATGAGCCGGACCGCCTCGTCGTAGGTGTCCACCCGCACGACGGTCAGGACCGGCCCGAAGATCTCGTCGCGGTAGGCGTCCATCGAGGTGGTCACGTGGTCGATCAGCGAGACGCCCAGGAAGAAGCCCTCGGACGACCCGAAGAGCGGGTGCTCACGGCCGTCGGCGACGACCGTGGCGCCCTGCCGGGCGGAGCTGTCGAGGTAGGACGCGACCTTGTCGCGGTGCTGCCTGGTGACGAGCGGCCCCATCTCCGCGGACGGGTCCGTGCCCGGACCGACCTTGACCTTCGGGAGGCGAGCCTGGATCGCCTCGATCAGCGGGTCGGCCACGTCACCGACCGCGACGATCGTGGCGATCGCCATGCAGCGCTCGCCGGCGCTGCCATAGCCGGCCGACACCGCCGCGTCGGCGGCCATGTCGATGTCCGCATCGGGCAGGACGACCATGTGGTTCTTGGCCCCGCCGAGCGCCTGGACGCGCTTGCCGGCCCTGGTGCCGGTCTCGTAGATGTAGCGGGCGATCGGCGTGCTGCCGACGAACGACACGGCCGCGATATCGGGGTGGGCCAGGATGGCGTCGACCGCGACCTTGTCGCCGTGGACCACGTTGAACACGCCGTCGGGGACGCCGGCCTCCTGCAGCAGCCCGGCCAGGAAGATCGAGGCCGAGGGGTCCTTCTCGGACGGCTTGAGGATGAACGTGTTCCCGGCAGCGATGGCCGTGGCGAACATCCACATCGGGACCATGGCCGGGAAGTTGAACGGCGTGATGCCGGCCACCACACCCAGCGGCTGGCGGATCTGGTAGACATCGACGCCGGTCGAGGCCTGTTCCGAGAACCCGCCCTTGAGCAGGTTCGGGATGCCGCACGCGAACTCGAGGTTCTCGATGCCGCGGGCGATCTCGCCCAGGGCGTCGGATGGGACCTTGCCGTGCTCGGCGGTCAGCAGGGCGGCCAGCTCGTGGCGGCGCTGGTCGACCAGGTTGCGGATCCGGAACATGATGTCGGTGCGCCTGCTCAGCGAGGTCGCGCGCCAGGCCGGGAATGCCGCTCGCGCGGCGGCGACGGCGGCGTCGAGCTCCTCGGTCGAGGCGAAGTCGACGTGCCGCGCGACGACGCCGGTGGCCGGGTCATAGACGTCGCCCTGGCGACCGGACGAACCGGGCACCAGGCGGCCGCCGATCCAGTGGCTGACGCGATCGGACGTGGTGGATGGGGTGCTGGCGATCTCGCGATCGGCGATGGACGTCATCGAAGGTTCCTCGTCTTGTGCTGCGGTGCCGACACGATACTCCTCCGCCGCCGGACGCTCGCTCGACGGCGCACGCCTCAGAACCGCGGCCGGGTCGCCGGATCCGGCCAGTCGACGACGGGCTGGGCCGTTCGACCTCGCCGTCGCCGCTCGTGGAGGGCGATGACCGCCAGCGCGACGGCGAGGCTCGCGGCGGCCACCAGCACGGCCGTCCAGCCCGTGGCTCCGAGCGGACCGGCGACGACCGGGTCCCGCCAGGTCAGGGCGACGGCGGCGCGGACCACGGCGTACGACCCGACCGCCCCGGCCAGCAGGGCCGTGCCGGGCGTCGCGGATCGTCCGGTCGCCCGCGTCGTGGCGAGCGCCAGCACGAGCGTGGCGAGACCCTCGTAGGCCTGCGACGGGTGGGATGGCAGCGCCGCCGCGAGCGAACCCCACGGTCCGGGCCCGTCGTACGCGGTCGCCCACCACAGGTCGGCCGGCAGACCCTGGCCGCTGCCCCCGAGGACCATCACCAGCTTGCCGGCCCCGATGGCGACGAGCAACGGGACGGCGGCCAGCCGTGCCCACGTCTCGACCGGCACCCCGAGCAGGGACGCGATGAGCGCTCCCCCGCCGATCCCGCCGAGGACCCCGGCCGCGAGGTCCACCCCGCCCAGCGACGGGTCGAGCCACGCCCACGGGTCGAGCGGGACGATCCCCGGATGCGCGGCGATCCAGGCGATCCGTCCGACGATGACCGCGCCCGGGACGGCACCGATGACGATCGACAGCAGGTCGTCGGGGCGCAGCCGCGCCGCGCGGACCGAGCGCGTCGTCCAGGTCAGCACGGCGGCGATGACCACGGCCAGGGCGACCGTCTGCCAGCGCACGGCGAGGTCGGGTCCGAGGCGCAGGATCGGGTCGAAGCCGAAGGTGATGGTGGCGGTCGGCACAGCCCGGCGAGTGTAGCGAACGCGCTCCGCGAAGGAGCCCGGGCCGGGGCCGTGACGCTCCGGGAGTGTCAACTGACGGACAACCCAGGCGTCAGATGTAGACTGGACCTGCGACGTCGCAGGTGCGACCATCAGGGCGACGAACGAGGTCGCGGGGGCGTCCTCGTGACGTCGGGGGTCGACCGGCTGGGGGCCGGTCGATGACGCTCCGGCGTCCGGCCCTCGGGGGGACGGGCCGGACGCCGTGACGTGCCGGGGATGCACCCAAGGGGAGGAACGCGGTGCCACGGATCGGGGGGACGAGATCCGATCAGGGCGTGCACATCCGCCTGCTCGGGCGGATGGCGGTGGAGACCGCCGACGGCCGGCCGGTGCGCACCCGCGGACAGCACGGCCGGGCACTGTTCACCCTGCTCGCGACCGCCGGACGACCGCGATCGCGTGAAGGCATCGCCGCGGACCTGTGGCCCGACGACCTCATCGGCACGGGAAGCCCGCTCCGCCACGCCCTGTACCAGCTGCGCGGCGGCCTGGTGAGCGCCGGCCTCGACCCCGACGCCATCCTGGAGACGGACGCCGATACGCTCGGCCTCCGGCCGACGGCGGTCCTCGACCTCGACGTCGTCGCGTTCGATCGGGCCAGCCGCCCGCCCATGCCGGACCCCGAGCTCGCGGTCCGCCTGTACGGCGGCGACTTCGCCGAGGGCCTCCCTCACGACTGTTTCGCCCTGGAGCGGGACCGGCTGGCCGACCGGTTCGAGGACGCGCTCGCGGCGGTCGCCGATCGCCGACTCGGGGCCGGCGACCTCGACGCTGCACGCGATGCCGCGGAACGCCTGCTCGCTCGAGACCCCCTGCGCGAGGAGGCGCACGCGGTCCTGCTCACGATCCATGGCCTGACCGGTTCTCGCGCGCAGGTCGTGCGCCAGTACCGGCGCGTCCGGGACGTGCTCGCGCGAGAGCTCGGCGAGCCACCCCTGCCGGAGACGGATGCCGCCTACCGCCGGGCGATGGCCCGGGTCGTCGCCCGTTCGCAGGTCAGGGCGGCCGAGCTGGCCGGTCAGGACGCGCCGCACCTGGTCGCCGTCGGCAGCTGACCCCCGGGGACGGTCGACGCCCCGGCCGGGGTCGGGACAGCGGAACGCCCCGGCCGGGGCCGGGGCGTTCGAGGCGCTGCTGCGGGCCGGTGGCCCGCTCGCTACTTGACGAAGGCGTAGACCACGGCGTGCGCCACGGTCGTGCCGCCGGCCGCGACCGTCAGGACGGCCTGGTGGTCGCCACGGGCCGCGCCCTTGGCCGCGGTCATCGTGACCTTGACCGTGGTCGACGCACCGGGCGCCAGGCTGACGCTGGACGGGCTGGTCGCGAACGACACGCCCGCACCGACCGTGTCGGCGATCCCGAGCGACCACGTGACGGTCCCTGCGCTGAGGTTCGTGATGGCCACGCTGGCGGTCCGCGTCTGGCCGGAGCCGGACGGGATGGCGCCATAGCTGACGCTCACCGGGGCGAGCGCCGCGCTGGCGACGACGGCCGCATCCAGGTCGAGCCGGCCGGAGCCGACGATGTTGACGTCGGTCACGACCGCCCCCGCACCGCTGGTCACGACGCCGGTCTCGGCCGTGTTGACGATGGCCGAGCGGACCTGCTCCGCGGTCCAGGTCGGATGCCGGCCGCGGACCACGGCGGCGGCGCCGGCGAGGTGCGGCGAGGCCATCGAGGTGCCGGAGAAGAAGGCCCAGCAGCCGAGTGCGCCACAGTCGCCCGACACGGACGACAGGACGTTCACGCCGGGGGCCATCAGGTCGGGCTTGACCCGGAAGTCGACGTCGGTGGGGCCCTCCGAGGTGAAGGAGGCCTGCACGTCGTCGTTGCCCGACAGGAAGTACGCGAGGTCGGGGCTGATCGTGGTGCTCAAGCCGTTCTTGGTCTTGACGACCTGCGAATCGGCCAGGCTGATCATGTACGCAGGGACGGTCGGCTGGACGCCGTCCGGCGAGGCGCCCTCCCCCATCGCGGTCGGGTCGCCGCCGGCGCGGTTGGCCACGAGCACGGCCACCGCGCCCGCCAGCTCCGCGTGCCGGATCTTCGTCGAGAAGTCGCACGCCCCGCGCCCGATCAGCGCGATCTTGCCCGCCAGCGAACCGGCCGGCAGGGCCGAGCACGCGACGGACAGGCCGTTCACGGAGTCGACCGGCGGCGAGGTCACGACACCGAGCGGTGCGACGAGCGGGGCGCCCTCGACGACCGGGAAGTCGCCGGCGACCGCGCCATACGACGCCCCGTCGACCGTGACCGGCGCAGCGACGTAGTGACCGACGCTGCTGGCGCCGGCGGTCAGGGCACGGGCGGCCGAGCCCGGGGAGCCGACGGTGAAGTGGCCGGGGCCCTCGTTGCCATTCGACACGGCGACGACCATGTTGGCCCGGTCCAGGTTGTCGACCGCGATGGTCAGCAGGTCCTGGATGCCGCTGGCGCTGCCGCCCAGGCTCATGTTGGCGACGTCCATTCCGTCGGCATAGGCTGCGTCGAGGGCGTTGAGGATGTCCTCGGAACGGGCGCTCTCGACGGTGCCCGGGAACACGTTGTAGTTGCCCAGCAGCGCCGCGGGAGCGACCCCGGACGGGGCGTACGGGATGGTCACGCCACTGACCTCGGCAGGCGTCTCGTGGTTGCACGCGACGGTGCCGGCGACGTGCGTGCCGTGGTCATCCACGGCCTCGGCGGTCAGGCCCTGGTTGCGGGCCTTGTCGTAGAACACGCGGGCCGCGATGACCTTGTTGTTGGTGAAGCGCCGGTCACCGAGCTGGGTCTGCGCCGGATACCCGGCGTCGCTGAAGCACGGGTGGTCGATATCGATGCCCGAGTCGACGATGGCGACCTTGACGCCCCGCCCGGCGCCGGCGGCCCCACCGGCGCCCCACGCCGCGACGGCGTCGATGAGCGCGAGGTCGGGGTCCTCGGCGGTCGGGTAGTACAGGCCGCCATACTCCGCGCGCGCGACCTGCGGTGCCTTGCGGATCGTGGTCAGGCTCGCGCCGTTGAGCTTGACCGTGACCGCGTTGAGGCTGATGTCCCAGCTGCCGGTCAGCCGGGCCTTCGGGGCATTGGTGGCGAGCCACTTCTTGAACGCGTTGCGCCGCGCCGACAGCTCGGCCCGGTAGGCCCGCACCGAGGCGGACGTGAAGTCGATCTTCTTGCCCTTGGCCGGCTTGGTCTTGGCGGCCGTGGCGAGCGGGTCGCCCTTCAGCTGGACCAGGGCGACCGACCGGTCGACCGTCGGGCGGGCCGCAGACGAGTCGGCCTGGCTGCCCGGGGCAGCACTGACCGGCACGGTGGCGACCATGACCGCGACGAGCGCGGCAGCGAGCATGGCGCGAAAGCGACGCACGGTGAACGGACCTCCTCCAGGGGTGGCGATCGGTGGCGGCTCCCGGCGCGCCACCGCGGTCCGGTGCTCCCACAGCCGGACCATCGTGGCGACACTGTACGGGCTCGGCCTGACCGCCGCATCGACGGGCCCCGCAGCGTGGTGCGCGGACGCACCACCATCTCCGCGGGTCAGGCCGGGAGCGTGTCGACCAGCTCCTTGACCGCCGCCGCGGAGGCGTCGAAGGCGGCCTGCTCGGCAGCCGTCAGGGTGATCTCGAAGACCCGCTCCATCCCCCCCGCGCCGAGCACCACCGGCACGCCGACGAACAGGCCGTCGACCCCGAACTCACCCTGCAGCAGCACGGCGCACGGCAGCACGCGCTTGCGGTCGAGGAGGATCGCCTCGACCATCTCGAACGCGCTGGCGGCCGGCGCGTAGAACGCCGACCCGGTCTTGAGCAGCCCGACGATCTCGGCCCCGCCGTTGGCGGTCCGCTCCTCGAGCGCCCTGACCCGCTCCGACGACAGGAGCTCGGTGATCGGCACGCCGGCCACGGTCGAATAGCGCGACAGCGGCACCATCGTGTCGCCGTGGCCGCCGAGCACGAACGCGTGGGTGTCCTCGACGCTGACGCCAAGCTCCATGGCGATGAACGTGCGGAACCGGGCGCTGTCGAGGACGCCGGCCATCCCGAGGACGCGCTCGCGCGGGAAGCCCGACGCGGCGAGCGCCACGTGGCACATGACGTCCAGCGGGTTCGTCACGACGATGAGGATCGCGTCCGGCGAGGCGGCGGCCGCGGCGGCCACGACGTCCCGGACGATGCCGGCGTTGATGGCGACCAGGTCGTCGCGGCTCATGCCCGGCTTGCGCGCCACGCCCGATGTGACGACGACGATGTCGGAGCCGGCCGTGTCGGCGTAGTCGTTCGTGCCGAGGACCCGGGCGTCGTGCCCGACGACCGGTGCGGCCTCGGCCAGATCGAGGCCCTTGCCCTGCGGCAGGCCCTCGACGATGTCGACGAGCACGACGTCGGCGAGCCCCGCCTCCGCGATGCGCTGTGCGGTCGTCGCGCCGACATTGCCGGCGCCGATGACGGTGACCTTGTTGCGTGCCATGGGTGACCAGGACTCCTCTGGGGCGTCAGGTGGGTTCGGTGGACATTCTAGGTCGCGACCGGTGCCCACGGCGGCAGCCACACGGGGGCGAAAGCGACCCCGGCCGCCACGGGATCCCCGAGACCCGCGGCGCCCGCCACCCGGCCACCGGATCAGCCGCGGACGATCGGACCGGCCGAGCGGATCCCCTCGCCGACACCGTCGGCGTACTCCACGAAGTTGTCGGCGAACATGCCGGCCAGTCGCGCCGCGGCGGCGTCGTAGGCGTCGCCGTCGGCCCACGTGGAGCGCGGGTCGAGGAACGACGCCGGCACGTCCGGGCAGGTCAGCGGGACCTCGACCCGGAAGGTCGGATCGACGCGCATCTCGACATCGTCGAGGGCCCCCGACAGGGCGGCCCGGACCATCGAGCGGGTGTGGGCGATGTTCATCCGCTCGCCGGTCCCGTACGGCCCGCCCGTCCAGCCGGTGTTCACCAGCCAGACCGTCGCGTCCTGGGCGCGCAATCGCTCGATCAGCATGGCCGCGTACTCGCCCGGGTGGCGGGGCATGAACGGCGCCCCGAAGCAGGCCGAGAACGTCGCCTTCGGCTCCTTGACCCCGACCTCCGTGCCGGCGAGCTTGGCCGTGTAGCCGCTGATGAAGTGGTAGGCCGCCTGGTCGTGGGTCAGCCGGCTGATCGGTGGCAGGACCCCGAACGCATCGGCCGTGAGCAGGACCACGGTCCGCGGCTGGACGGTCACGCCGGTCGGATCCGCGTTGCCGATGAAGTGCAGCGGGTACGCCCCGCGGGTGTTCTCGGTGATGGCCTCGCTGTCGAGGTCGAGCTCGCGCGTGTCCGGATCGACCGGGACGTTCTCGAGGACCGTCCCGAAGCGGCGGGTGGTCTGGAAGATGTCCGGCTCGTACATCGGCGACAGGCGGATGGTCTTGGCGTAGCAGCCGCCCTCGAAGTTGAACAGGCCCCGGTCGCCCCAGCCGTGCTCGTCGTCGCCGATGAGGCTTCGCTCCGGATCGGCCGACAGGGTCGTCTTGCCGGTCCCGCTCAGCCCGAAGAAGACGACGCTGTCCCCGGCCGCACCGACGTTCACCGACGAGTGCATCGGCAGGACGTCCTCGTCCGGCATCAGGTAGTTCATGACCGTGAACGCCGACTTCTTGATCTCACCGGCGTACTCGGTCCCGACGATGATGATCTCCATCCGTTCGAGGTGGAGCAGGATGGCGGTCCCGGTCCGGGTGCCCTCGGTCGTCGGGTCGGCCTGGAACGACGGCACGCAGATGATCGTGAAGTTCGGGTCGAAGCCGACCCGCTCGGCGGCGGTCGTCCGGCGGAACAGGTTGCGCGCGAAGATGCTGGCCCAGGCGGTCTCGGTGTAGACGCGCAGGCGCCGCTGGTGGGCCGGGTCCGCTCCGATGAGGCAGTCCTGGCTGTACAGGTCGCGATCGGCGCAGTAGTCCATCAGCCGGGCCCGCAGGCGGTCGTAGTGGGCCTCGCTGATCGGCCGATTGACCTTGCCCCACCAGATCCTGTCGCGGCTGGACGGCTCGTCCACGACGAACTTGTCCTCGGGCGACCGCCCGGTATGGCTGCCGGTGCGCACGACGAGCGGCCCTTCGGCCGCGATGACGCCCTCGCCCGCCCTGATCGCCCGCTCGACGAGCGCCGCCGTGGGCAGGTTCGCGACGACGGACCGACCGATGATCGGCGGGGCCGCGATGGCGCCCGGCTCGAAGCCGTCCATGGCGGTGGTGGGACGGTCCTCCGGACGGGGCGGCATGGCGGTGGCCATCGGCATCGACTCCTTGCGCTCGGGACACGGACGATCACGTTCGCTGATCGACCGGCCGCGCTTGATGCGAGCAAGCTCGCAAGAGTCGGCTTCCGCAGTCGTTGTCCGGCGGATTGTATACGTTCCAGCCAGTCGTGTCGCCGTTTGCGGCTCGGTGCCGGGAACGTTGCGACATGGTAGCACCGCCAGGCAAACGGGTCGGTGCGGCGCGGCGCCGGCGTTGACGACACGCGCACGAGGCCCTAGCATCCGGACCACAACTGAAGAGTACGTATCAAGAGATGGCTGAGGGACCGGCCCGCTGACGCCACGACAACCTACCGACGCGACGTCGGCAAGGTGCCAATTCCGGGCAGGTCATCCTGCGAGATACGGGACTCTCCGGAGCCCCCGATCCGAACCGTCAGGGTCCCCGTCCATCCGACCGCCGGTCTCCGCGCCACCGCGACGCACCCATGGAGAGCCGACGTGACCGCGACCACCGTGACCCGCCCGACGACGACCAGCCAGCCAGCCGACCCGGCTGCGCCGATGGCCGGCGAGCGCGCGCGGATCACGGGCATGGCCTGCCGCAACTGCGGCCTCGCCCAGCCGCTCGCCATCAGCTACGTGTGTCCGGCCTGTTTCGGGCCGCTCGAGGTGACCTACGACCTGGCCCTCGCCGGGGCGACGTTCACGCGAGCGGCGATCGAACGCCGCGCGCCCGGCATCTGGCGCTACCTGGAGCTGCTCCCCGTGGACGCGGCGCCGGCGCGGTCGCTGGCCGTCGGGTCCACCCCGCTGGTGGCCGCGGATCGCCTGGCCCCGGTCCTGGGCGTCGATCGGCTGTGGCTCAAGGACGACACGCGCAACCCCTCCCTGTCATTCAAGGATCGCGCGGTGGCGGTGGCCGCGGCCCAGGCCGTGGCGTTCGGGGTGCCCGCCCTCGCGTGCGCCTCGACCGGGAACCTCGCGGGCGCCACGGCCGCGGCCGCGGCGGCCGTCGGCCTGCCCGCCTACGTCTTCATCCCGGCCGACCTCGAGCCGGCCAAGGTCGACCACGCGCTGGCCTACGGGGCCACGGTGGTGCCGGTCGCCGGCACGTACGACGACGTCAACCGGCTGTGCCTGGAGATCGCCGACGAGACCGGCTGGGGCTTCGTCAACATCAATCTCCGCCCGTTCTACGCCGAGGGCTCCAAGACCCTTGCCTACGAGATCGCCGAGCAGCTCGGGTGGCGCTCGCCCGACGTGCTCGTCGGCCCGGTCGCCAGCGGCGCGATGTTCACCCGCGTCGCGCGCGGCTTCGAGGAGCTGGCGGAGCTCGGGCTCATCGAGCGCCGCCCGATCCGCTTCGTCGGCGGCCAGGCGGCCGGGTGCGCCCCGGTCGCGACGGCCTTCGAGCGCGGCACGGACGTCATCGAGCCCATCCGCGAGCCGGACACCATCGTGCGCTCGCTGGCCATCGGCAACCCGGCCGACGGTCGCTACGCGGTCGAACTGGCGCGCGAGAGCGGCGGGTCGATCGAGGCGATCGAGGACGTCGTCACGGCCGAGGCCATCCGCGACGTCGCGCGCCTCGAGGGCATCTACCCGGAGACGGCCGGCGGCGTGACCCTGGCGGCCGTCGCGGCCGCTCGTCGGCGGGGCGTCATCCGTGACGGCGACGAGGTCGTGGCGCTCATCACCGGCAATGGGCTCAAGACCCCCGATGCGCGCACGCTCGGCCTGGTCGAGGGCTCGCTCGAGGGTGGCCGCGTGGCTTCCGGCCAGCCCGGCCTGGCGCCGGTCATCCGGCCGAGCCTGAGCGCCTTCGAGGCGTGGCTCGGGGACGCCTCGTGAGCACGGTCCGCATCCCCCCGACGCTGCGCACCTCGACCGGCGGCGCGAAGACCGTGGAGGTACCGGCGGGCTCCGTCCGCGAGGTCATCCACGGGCTGGTGGCGGTCCATCCGTCGCTCGCCTCGCAGCTCATCGCGCCCGACGGCGACCTGAACCGCTTCGTCAACGCGTTCCTCAACGACACCGATGTGCGCCATCTCCAGGACCTCGACACGCCCGTCGCCGACGGCGACACGCTGGTCCTCCTCCCGGCGATGGCCGGCGGCTGACGTGCAGCCGGGAGGCCTGATCCGGGCGGCGGTGCTCGCAGGTTCCCTCGCCGCGATCGCCGCGGCCGGCCGCGTCGAGGTCGTCGCTGCGGAGTGCGATGGCCCGTACCCGTCGTTCACGAACGCCGCCCCGACAGCGAGCCGTGTGCTCATCGGACAGGTCGTTGCGATCGATCCCGGTCCCGACGCGCCGCCCGATGAAGCCGGCAGGACGAGCCGGTTCTTCCTGCGCGGCTGGTCGGTCCTCGAGGACGACCGGATCGTCGAAGAGCGGTTCGAGGACGTGCAGTCCCAGCCGTGCGCGGGGTACGTCGTCGGCCGGGTCGGCGACGTCATCGCACTGGCCATCGGCGGACGTGACTTCGAGCCACCGCAGGTCGTGAACGCCGTTGCCTGGATCCAGGGCGTCCCGCCGCAGCGCATCGGTATCGAGACGGTGACGATCGCCGATGTCTACATGCTGGTCGGACGACCGATGCCCGATCCCCTGCCCATGGCCGCGGCCGCGCCGAGGACGAGTCCCGTGCTGCCGGTCCTGATCGCGGCCGGCTCGATCGCGCTCTTGCTGGCCGGTGGCTTCGTGCTCTTCAGGGCCTCGCGCTGACGTCGCCTGGAGGCGAGGCCGCCGTCAGGCGCGGTCGAGCGCCTGGCCCAGGTCACCGATGAGGTCGTCGATGCCCTCGATGCCGACCGACAGCCGGATGAGCGCCGGGTCGACCTCGAGCGCCGACTCGGCGACCGAGGCGTGGGTCATCGCGGCCGGCACCTCGATGAGCGACTCCACGCCGCCGAGCGATTCGGCGAGCGTGAAGAGGCGGGTCGACTCGGCGATGACGATGGCCCGATCCGCGGCGGCACGCTCGCTCGACGCGGCCGGCGTGAACGAGACCATCCCGCCGGTCCCCGGGTAGCGCACCGCGGCCACGTCCGGGCGCTCGCGCAGGAACGCCGCGACGGCCCGGGCGTTGGCCGTGTGCCGCTCCATGCGCAGGTGCAGGGTGCGCAGGCCGCGCAGGACCAGGAAGCAGTCGAGCGGTCCGGGCACGCCGCCCATGGCGTTCTGCAGGAAGCGCAGGCGGGCCGCGATGGCATCGTCGTCGGTGACGGCGATCCCGAGGATCGTGTCCGAGTGGCCGGCCAGGTACTTCGTCGCCGAGTGGAAGACGATGTCGGCGCCCTCGGCCAGCGGACGCTGCAGGGCCGGCGAGGCGAACGTGTTGTCCACCACCAGGTGCGGTCGACCGCCCCCCTCCGCCGCCCGCCGGTCGAGCACCTCGCGCACGGCCCCGATGTCGACGACCTTGAGCAGGGGGTTCGAGGGTGTCTCGAACCAGACCAGCCGGGTCTTCGCTGTGACGGCTTCCCAGAGCGCGTCGAGATCGCCGGACAGGTCGACGAAGGCGGTGTCGATGCCGGCCCCGGGCTTGCGGACCTGCTCCAGGTACCGGTACGTGCCGCCGTACACGTCGTCCCCGACGACGACGCTCTCGCCCGGCCCGATGAGCTCGGCGATGGCCGCCGTCGCGGCCGAACCGCTGGCGAAGGCGATGCCGTGGCGGCCGCCCTCGAGGGCGGCGACGGCGCGTTCGAGGCGCTCGCGCGTCGGGTTCTGCGAGCGGGCGTACTCGTAGCCGCCGCGCGGGCTGGCCACGCCGTCCTGGCGGAAGGTGGAGGTCTGGTAGATCGGCGGCGCGACGGCGCCGGTCAGCTCGTCCGGTTCCGCGCCGGCGTGGACCGCCAGGGTGTCGAAGCTTGGGTCGCGCTCGATGTCGTCAGCTCGCATGACCGCATGGTAGCCGGGTGTCTGTCTCGGCCGGCGTCGGCCCCGGCCGGCGTGGCGACGGGCGGCGGCCCGCGCGGGCCGCGCGTTCAGGCCCCGGACGATCCGGGCGGCCGATGCGCCAGGTACTCCAGCAGGTCGAGCTTGGTGACGACGCCGGCCGGGCGCTCGCCGCGGACCGCGACCACGGCCGAGACCGTGCCACCTGACAACAGGGCGAAGGCATCGTCCAGCGTGGCCGAGGCGGCGACCAGCGGCAACGGCGCGTCCATGACCTCGCCGACGGTGCGCTCCACGACCGACGGATCCCGGTACGCGCGATCGAGCAGGCCCTTCTCGCTGATCGAGCCGACGAGGCCCGACACGTCGTCGCCCTCCGGCTCCTCCGAGACCGGGAGCTGACTGATGCCGTACTCCTGGAGCGTCGCGATGGCGTCGCCGACCCGCTCCGTCGTGCGCGCCACGATGACGGACGGCATGTCCGGACCGTGGTGCCGGGCGGCGAGCAGCGCCTCGATGCGCGTGGTCGCGCCCGTCGTGGCAAGGAGGCCGTTCACCCGCAGCCACTCGTCGTTGTACAGCTTCGAGAGGTAGTTCCGGCCCGTGTCTGGCAGGAGCACCACCACGACCGCCTCATGGCCACCGTCCGTGGCGGTCAGGTCGCGCACGACCTCGCGCGCGGCGGCCATCGCGGTCCCGCACGAGCCACCGCTCAAGATCCCCTCCTCGCGGGTCAGGCGCCGGGCCATGGCGAACGCGTCGGCGTCGCTGACGCGGACCCAGCGATCGATGACCGCGGGGTCGTACGTGCCAGGGAAGAAATCCTCGCCGACGCCCTCGGTCAGGTACGGCCGGGCGGTGTCGCCGGACAGCACGGACCCCTCCGGGTCGGCGCCGACGATCCGGATCGACGGGTTCCGCTCCTTGAGGACGTGCGCCGTGCCGGAGATCGTGCCGCCCGTGCCGACGCTCGCCACGAAGTGCGTGATGCGGCCGTCGGTCTGCGCCCACAGCTCGGGGCCGGTCGTCCGCTCGTGGGCGGCCGGGTTCTCCGGGTTCCAGTACTGGTCCGGCTTGAACGCCCCGGGGATGTCGCGGGCAAGGCGGGCGGCCACGCTGTAGTAGCTCTCCGGCGATTCGGGCGGGACGTTGGTCGGGCAGAGCACCACCTCGGCGCCGTAGGCCCGCAGCAGCGACTGCTTCTCGACCGACTGCTTGTCGGCCATGACGAAGATGCAGCGGTAGCCTTTCAGGGCAGCGGCGATGGCCAGACCGTGCCCGGTGTTGCCGCTGGTCGGCTCGATGATCGTGCCGCCGGGCTCGAGCAGGCCGGCTCGCTCGGCCGCCTCGATCATCGGCAGGCCGATGCGATCCTTGACCGAGCCACCCGGATTGAGCATCTCGAGCTTGGCCAGGAGGAGCGGCTGGCGCTCCATCGGGCCCAGGTCACGGACCAGGCGGGTGATCCGGATGAGCGGCGTGTTCCCGACGAGATCGAGGATGGACTCGGCGTACTGCATCGCGGCCGAGTATAGGGGCGGGCCGCCGGCAGCCGGGGCCGGGCCGGTGCTAGTCGCCCCGGTCGAGGCGGCCGGGCCGCAGCAGCAGCCAGGTGAGCCGGCGGCGCAACCGACGAGGATGGTCGGGCGGGTCGACGGTCTCGGGATGGAGCGCCTCGACGACGGGGCCGAGGCGGGCCGCGAGCGCGTCGGTCATCACCCGGGCCATGGCCAGCTCCGCGCGGGAACCGGGCGCCGGGAAGGGCTCGCCCGCCGGCAGGCCGGCGAGCTCGTGCGCGGTCGTCGGCGGCAGGACCTGCGAGGCCATCCGGCGTCCGACGTACAGCTCCTCGGTGCCGGCCATCGCCAGGGGCACGATCGGCGCGTCGACGCGCATGGCGATGATGGCCCAGCCGGTGCGCATCACCCCGATCCGTCCCGGCGGGCCGCTGACGGTCCCCTCCGGCATCTGGGCGAACACGGCGCCGTTGCCGATGACCGCCCGCGCCGACACCACGTGCTGCTCGATGCCGACGCCGCCGCGCCATACCGGCAGCAGGCCGCCGAGGCGGTGGATGAGCACCTCGCGCCAGCGCGCCGTGAACGTGGACGGGCCGCTCCCGAGGAACCAGGCCCGGGGCGTGGGCGGGAGGGCGTGCAGCACGACGAACGGGTCCATCCAGCCTCGATGGGCGGCCGCCACGAGGACGTAGCCGCCCGCCGGCAGGTGCTCCTGGCCGGACGTCCGGATGCGGAACCGCAGGAGGCCGAACGCCACGAACCGCACGAGCAGCCGGACCACTCGGTAGAGCAGCGACGCGTGCGCCTCGGGTGGGCGGCCCAGCCAGTCCAGGCCCTCCCTGGCGCCGCCGCGAGCCGCCGCGAGCGCCTGCGGACTGATCCGACCGGGAGGTGGCCGCCGGGGCGGACGGGGCGGACGGGGCGTGACGGGAGGCGCCGCCTCGGGTCGGCGCGGATCGTCGTCCGGCGTCACGGTCACGGTGTCGTGCGCGCCGCCTCCCGATCGTCCGGCCCGCCATCCCCGTCCGGCCCGGCCTCGCTGTCGTCGAACGGATCCGTCTCGTCATCGTCGTCGAACGGATCGCGCTCGGCGGCCACCGCCCAGGGCTCCGAGATCGGCCGCTGCTGCCAGTCATTCGGTCCGATGGCGCCCCACGTGGCCACGCCCGGGATCGACGGCGGCCGGTCGTTGTCGGCAGCGCCGGATCGATGGCGCCACAGCAGGATGGCCGCCGTCACGACGATGAACAGCACGCTGACGAGCTGGGCGACGGGGATCCCGAAGGCGACCCAGTTGTCCTCGCGCAGGCTCTCCAGGGCGAAGCGGACCGTGGCATACCAGATGAAGAAGATGCCGGCGATGTCGCCGGGTCGCAGCCGGTCGCGGAACCGGAAGCCGATCCAGAGCAGGGCGAGCACGCCGATGACGCCGGACAGCGACTCGTACAGGAAGAGCGGGTGGAAGCGCGTGGTCTCGAACGGGAGTAGATCGCAGGCGTAGGCGCTGATGCGGCGCTCGCAGTCGATCGGGATGCCCCACGGCAGGGTGGTCGGCGGCCCGTACAGCTCCTGGTTGAAGTAGTTGCCCCAGCGGGCGATCGCCTGCATCAGGAACAGCGACGGGACGATCACGTCCGCCCAGCGCCAGAAGGAGACCCCCTTCGCCCGGGTGATGAGCGCGACCGCGACGATCCCGGTCGCCAGGCCGCCGTAGACGCCGAGCCCGGAGTAGGGCGGCAGGATGATCCTGAGCGGATCGGCCGCGTACAGCTGCCACTGGTCGATGACGTGGTACAGGCGCCCACCGATGAGGGCCACGATCGCGACGATGATGATCCCGTTGCCGATCAGCTCGGGGTCCTCGCCGGCCCGCCTGGCGAGCCAGGTCAGCAGCAGGTAGACGGCCGCCAGGCCGACGGCGTAGCCGAGGCCGTACCAGCCGATGGACAGCGGGCCGATGGTCAGGGCGATGGGGTCCGGGGTGGTCGTGAACATCCGCGGAAGTGTAGCCGCAGCGCCGCACGGCCAGCGTGGGCCGGGTCACGTCGATGCGGCCAGCTCGACCGCTCGGCTATCCTTCCCGGCGGTGAACGCCGGATTCGACTGGTGGCTGCTGATCGTGGGGCTCGTCGTGGGTGGCGGGTTGGTCTGGTTCGTCCTGCTCGACATCCGGCGCGACGAGGACGCCGTCGGCGCAGCGGAGCGCCGGGTCGAGGCCGGCTGGATCGCCGACATCCTCACGGAGGAGGGCAGGCCGGTCTCGGCGGCCGTGGCCGAGCGGGTGCTCGAGTTGCACGCGGCGTACCTGGCCACGACCGGGCCGCGTGCGCCGGAGGACCGGGATGGCCCTGGACCCGGTGCGATGCCCCATCCCGGACTGGCCAGGACGCCCGGCAGCGACGAGAACGCCGACCCCGCCTCGGGGTCCTCCGCCTAAAGGTCTCCGGCGATCACCGGATCGGGGTCGAGCGTGCCGCCCGCGACGTCCACCAGCGAGACCCCGAAGGTGGCCCCACCGGTCAGCCCCGCGAGGGCCGGCACGGGCCCGATCCAGTAGGCGAGGTCGCCACCGAAGAACATCCGGCCGACGGGCTGCCGCTCGCCGTCGCGCTGGACCCAGCAGCGATACTCGCGGCCGGCCGGCGGCGCGTCGAGGTCGGTCGCGACCACCACGAGCTCGGTCGTCGAGGGCGAGAACAGCAGGGTCCCGGCCGTGGCCGACCCGTCCGTGGCCACCAGGCGGACGCGCATCGCGTCCGGCTCCGCGGTGACCGCGAGCGTGGCCGCCACGACCGCCCCGAGCTGGGCGATGGCGGCGTCCCGCCCGGCCAGCTCGTCGTCCAGCCGGGTGCCGACCAGCGCCGTCGTCGCGACGACCGAGAGGATGACGGCCGCCGCGATCCCGCCGAGCCAGCCCCAGCGGGCCAGCGCGGTCGCCCGCGCGGCGCGGGGTGCGACGCCGGGGCCGGCGGGCGCGACCTCGGGTGCACGTGGCGCCCGCGACCCTCGCGCGATCCCACGGGCGGCGACGAGATCGAGCGTGCGCGCCCGCAGGTCGGCCGGCGGCGTCGTCCGGATGACATCGCGCAGGAGCGGCACCTGCACGCGCAGCCGCTCGAGCGTGGCCACGCAGTCCGGGCAGCCCGCCACGTGCCCGGCGACCGCGACGGCCGTGGGCGTATCCCCGGCCATCAGCCGGTCGAGGCCGCCCTGCTCCAGCGCGGCGATCTCCAGCGCTTCGAGTGCGTCGTCGTGATCCATCAATCGCGTCGATCCAGCATCGGTCGCAGGTCCCGTTCGTCCAGGACGCGTCGCAGCCGGCCGAGCGCGCGACGCGTCCTCGTCTTCACCGTGCCGAGCGGCCATCCGAGGCGCTCGGCGATCTCCGCCTGGCTCAGGTCGTCGCCGTAGGCCAGCACGATCACCGTCCGCTCGTCCTCGGGCATCGCCGCGACCGCGCCCTGCAGTTCGCGGCGGAGCTCGCCCAGGACCGCGGCCGCATCCGGTGCGGCCGTCGGCACGCCGGCGGCCACCATCGATCCCGCGTGGAGGACCCATTCGAGCGTATCGGCGTCGGCCGCCTCGCCGCCCGGCGCCGTCCCGGACAGCGGCACCAGGGTCGGCCGACGACCCGCCGCCCGGAGGCGGTCGATCATCCGATTGCGCGCGATGGCGTGCAGCCACGACGCCAGCGATCCCATCGTCGGGTCGAAGCGGTCGGCACGATCCCACAGCGCCAGGAACGTCTCCTGCACGACCTCCTCGGCAAGCCCCCCGTCCGACGTCGACCGGCGCGCCGCCGCGAAGATCGCGTCGGCATGTCGGTCATAGAGCGCGGCCAGGGCCGATTCCGATCCGGCCGCGACCTCGAGCATGAGGGCGGCGTCGCCGGACCGGTCCGCGACCGTCCCTGTCATCCGATACGTCCGGCGCTGCCACATCGGTTTCGTCCGACGCTCACCAGTGCCCCGCCGCGATCCGTCGGGGGCGGCCGCCGACCCGGCCCGCGGGCAGGTGCGCCTCGAGACAGGTCACCCCGTCGGCGCCGACCACGGCATCGTGCGCCGTCGCTGCGGGGAGCTCGAGGCGATCGCCCACGGCGAGGTCGATCGCGCCGTCCGGCGCGCCCGGCAGCCCGAACCGGATCGAGCCCGCCGCGACGACGATGACCTTGTCGTAGGCGTGCTCGTGGGCGCTGTAGCGGTCGTGCGGGCCGTTGGACCACGCGCCCGGGTCGAGGCCCTCCTCGAGCAGCCGGGCGCGCAGGCCGCCGGCGTCCGCCGGTCGAGCGTCCGTCACCGACCCGGCCTCATCGGACGGTGGCCACGCCGATGATCGAGCCGATCACGTACGTCACGATCGACGCCCCGAGCCCGATGAGCAGCTGGCGCGTGCCGGAGAACAGCAGGCTGCGGCCGGTGAGCAGGCTGACGCCGGCACCGACCACGAACAGGGCCGCGAGGCTCAGCACGAGGCTGATGAGGACGACGGTGAAGCTCCCGCCGAACAGGAACGGGATGACCGGGACGGCCGCGCCGGCCGCGAACGCGACGAACGACCCGAAGGCCGCGCCCCACGGCGAGCCCAGCTCCCGTGGGTCGAGGCCGAGCTCCTCGCGCACGAGCATGTCAAGGGCCGCCTCCGGGTCCTGGAAGATGCGACGGGCGATCGTCGCCGCCTCGTCGCGCGTGAAGCCCCTGGCCCGGTACGAGGCCGCCAGCTCGGCCTCTTCCTCCTCGGGCATGGCCTCCATCTCGGCCCGCTCGAGCGCGATCTGGCGCTCGAACAGCTCCTTCTGGCTCTGCATGCTGATGTATTCCCCGGCGGCCATGCTGAACGCCCCGGCCAGCAGGCCCGCGATGCCGGCCAGGAGGATGAACGACGGGTTGCTCGCCGCCGCGCCGGCCACGCCCATGACCAGCGACAGGTTGCTGACCAGGCCGTCGCTGACCCCGAAGATGACCGCCCGGAGCGTGCCCGATCGGCCGCTCCGGCGGTGCCACACCTCCCGTTCGCCGATCTCGGCAGCGGACGCGGCGGACTCCGCCTCGGCCCTGCCGTCCCGCTCCGCGCCGGCTGTCTCGCGCACGCGCCGACCGGCTTCGAGGCGGTCCCAGATCTCGGCGTGCTCGCGCTCGTCGGCGGCGATCGCCGCGACATCGGGGTGGCCCGCCTGCGCCTCGTAGGTGGCCTCCTCGTCGCCCTCGAGCGCCTTGACCAGGTCGGCCACGGCGCGCGTCCCGAACAGGCGCGCGACACCGATGATGAAGCGCACGCGCATGCGCGGCGGCGTCGGGTCCGGCACGTCCACCCCGAGCGCACGCAGCTTGGCCGCCCACACGTCGGCGTGGCGGCGCTCGTTGGCCGCGATCCGCGCGAACGCCGCCGAACGGACCGGGTCGCGCTCGGTGGCGGTGAGGGCGTCGTACAGGACGATGGCGTCCCGCTCGAGCTTCAGGTTCTCGAGGCTCGTCGCCGCGTCGATGGGTGCCACGATCCCATCGTAGCGGGCATCTAGACTCTGCGGATGGATCGGCATCCCGTGTACCTGTCGGCCGCCGACGTGGAGGCCGCGATGCCCCCGGTCGAGGCCCGGGTCGACCTTGCCGAGCGGACGATGGTGGCCCTCGTCGCGGACGCCGAGCTGCCGCCCAAGATCGGCGTGCACCCGCGACCGGCGGGCTCGTTCGCCCATGCCATGCCCGCCTCGCTCCGGCCGCGCGACGGCGAAGCCGACGACCTGCTCGGCATCAAGTGGGTGACCGGCTTCCCGGGCAATCGTGCGCAGGGCCTGCCGGCCATCGCGGCGGTCGTGGTGTTGAGCGACCCGGCGACGGGGCGTCCGCACGCCATCCTCGACGGCGGGCCGATCACCGCCGAGCGGACCGCGGCGGTCTCCGGCGTCGCGCTGCGCCGCTTCGCCGCGACCGACGACCGGACCGTGGCGATCATCGGGGCCGGGGTCCAGGGCCGCAGCCACCTGGCCGTCATCGGGCACGTCCTGCCGGGCGCCACGGTCCTCATCCACGATCGCCATCCCGAGCGCGCCGAGCGCCTGGCCGAGACCGCGCTGGCGACGGCCGGGATCGCGGCCGCGCACGTCATGGGCGCCGCTCGAGACGCCGCGAGCGGTGCGACCACGGTCATCAGCGCCGTCTCGTTCACCGATCCCGCGCAGCGCCAGGCGATGACGGACGACTGGCTGCGGGATGACGCCCTGGTGGTCCCGGTGGACTACGCGACGATGTGCGCCGCCGAGGTCGCGACCGGTGCGGCCCTGTTCCTGGTGGACGAGCGCGGCCAGTTCCTGGCCAACCGCGACGCGGGGCAGTTCGATGGCTACCCGGAGCCGCACGCCACCTTCGGCGAGGCGATCCTGGCCGGGACCCGCCGGCCGGCCTCCGGTCGCGTGGTCGCCACCCACCTGGGCGTCGGCCTGGCCGACGTCGTCTTCGCGGCCGCTATCGTCGAGCGAGCCCGGGGCGCCGGGCTGGGCACGATCCTGCCCGGCTGAGTCGGCTGGCGGCGGGACGCGCCGGACGGCACACTGTCGCGGGCAACACGGAAGGAGTCGGGGTGCGCATCCTGCGGAGGGCGGTGGCGGTCGGCCTGATCGGCGTGCTCGTCGTCCTCGTCGCCGGCCTGGGCGCCCTGGCCTACGTCACCGGCCGGGCCCTGCCGCAGGTCAGCGGGACGATCCGCATCGCCGGCCTCCAGGGCGAGGTGACCGTCCACCGCGACATCGACGGCATCGCCCACATCGCGGCGGGGACCCCCCACGACCTGTTCCTCGCCCAGGGCTACGTCCACGCCCAGGAGCGGATGTGGCAGATGGAGGTCTGGCGCCACATCGGGGCGGGCCGGCTGGCCGAGCTGTTCGGGCCGGACCAGCTGGATACCGACCGGTTCATCCGGACCCTCGGCTGGCGGCGGGCGGCCGAGCGCGACCTGGCGTCCATCGGCCCGGACGCCCGCGCGGCCCTGGACGCCTACGCGGCGGGCGTCAACGCCTGGCTCGACGCGAACCGCGATCAGCTGGGTCTGGCCTACCTCGTCATCGGCGTCGAGCCCGAGCCGTGGACCGTGCTCGACACCCTGACCTGGGGCAAGGTCCAGGCCTGGAACCTCGGCGGCAACATGGAGTCCGAGGTGTTCCGGATGCTGGCCGATGCCCGGCTCGCGGACCCGGCCCGGACCGACCAGCTGTTCCCGCCGTACCGCGACGGCGCGCCGGTCATCACGCCCGGCGACGCCCAGGCCGACGATCGGACCGGCGACGCGTCGAGCGACGGCGCCGGCCCGAGCACCGCGGTCCCGGCCCTGACCGCGGCCGAGGCGACCGCCTGGCGCGACGTGGCCCGCCTGTCCGGCCGCGCGCTCGAGCTGGCCGGCCTGGACCTCGCGGACGGCCTGGCGTCCGACGGCGGCATCGGCTCGAACGGCTGGGTGGTCGGTCCCGGACGATCGCTGACCGGCGGGGCGCTGCTGGCCAACGACCCGCACCTCGGCATCTCGATGCCGTCGATCTGGTTCGTCAACGGGCTGCACTGCACGACCGTGGACGCCGCCTGCCCCTACGACGTCGCCGGCGTCAGCTTCCCGGGCGTGCCCGGCGTCGTGCTCGGGCACAACGCGCGCATCGCGTGGGGCGCCACCAACGCCGACCCCGACGTCCAGGACCTGGTCATCGAGACGCCCGATCCGGCCGACCCAGGCCGCTACATCGGCCCCGACGGGACGGCGCTGCCATACGTCGTGCGGACGGAGCGGATCCTCGTCGCGGGCGGCGAGCCGGTCACGCTGGAGGTCCGCGAGACGGTCCACGGCCCGATCCTCAACGACGTGGACGAGCGCCTCGTGGACGCGCCGCCACTGGCGCTGCGCTGGTCCGGGACGCACCCGGCGGCGGCGCCCGACCGCACCTTCGAGGCCATCCTCGGCCTGAACACGGCGCACGACTTCGACGACTTCCGGGCCAGCCTCGCGCTGTACGGCGCCCCGTCTCAGAACTTCGTGTACGCCGACGTCGACGGTCGGATCGGCTACCAGCTCCCGGGCTACATCCCGATCCGCTCCGATCCGCGCGATCGCGGCCTGCGTCCCGTGCGCGGCGACGACGGCCGGGGCGAGTGGGTCGGTCGCATCGCCTACGAGGACCTGCCGTGGCAGCTCGATCCGGACATCGGCTGGATCGTGTCGGCCAACAACGCCCTGGTCGACGACGCCTACGGTCCGTACCTCGCCAGCGAGCCCGATCCGGGCTACCGCGCCGAGCGGATCATCGAGCTGATCGACGGCTACGGCCAGGACGGTCTGACGGTCGACGAGCTGTCGATCATCCAGTACGACACCGCGCCCCTGCGTGCCCGCGACGTGGTCGGGTGGCTGTCGGGCGCGGCCCCGACGACCGCCGACGGGCGCCTGCTCGCCGCGCGCATCGCGGACTGGGACGGCGTGTGCGACACGGTCAGCACCGGCTGCGCCGCGTACATGGTCTGGGAGTACCGGGTGCTGCGCGCGATCTTCGACGACGAGCTCGGACCGCTGGCCCGCGAGTACGTCGGCAGCCCGCTCTCGTGGGTCGTGCTCGGGCGGCTGGTCACCGAGCCGGACGACCCGTGGTGGGACGATGTCACCACGCCGGACGCGGTCGAGACCGGGGCCGACCTGATCGCGCGGGCGATGGACGAGGCCGCGGCCGAGCTGCGCGCGGACCTCGGCGATCCCTCGGACTGGACGTGGGGACGGCTGCACACGGCCACGTTCCGGGAGAGCACCATCGGGTCGAGCGGGATCGGCCCGCTCGAGTGGTACGCCAACCCGCCGACGATCGCCGTGGACGGCGTCGCCGGGGCGATCAACAACACCTACTACCGCTTCAGCCGCGGCTACCCCGACCCGACCGATCCCACCTTCGAGCCGCTCGACACGACCGAGCTGTTCACGGTCACGAACCTGCCGTCGTACCGCCTGGTCATGGACCTGTCCGACCTCGACGGCGCCCGGCTCATCATCACGACCGGCCAGTCGGGCAACCCGTTCGACCGGCACCATGGCGACATGATCGAGCGCTGGGCGACGGGCGAGACCGTCCCGCTCGCCTTCACGCCGGAGGCCATCGAGCGGGCGGCCGTGTCCACCCTCAGGCTGACCCCGTGACCGCCTCGGCCCCCCTGCCCGATCTGGCCGTCATCGGCGCCGGCACGATGGGCGCCTGGACGGCGCTGCGTGCGCGGCGGGCCGGCTGGTCCACGCTCCTCATCGATGCGTTCGGGGCCGGTCATCCGCGCGCGACGTCCGGCGACGAGACCCGGATCTGCCGCGCAGCGCACGGCGCGGACACCTTCTACGTCGGCTGGGCGCGCGAGGCGCGCCAGGCCTGGATCGAGTTCGGCGAGGAGGTCGGCGAGCGGCTCTACGTCGAGTGCGGGATGGCCTGGTTCGCCCACCGCGAGGACGGCTTCGAGGCCCACTCGATCGCGAGCCTGACCTCGCTCGGCGTCCCGATCGAGCGCATCGCGGCCGACGTCGCCGCCCGGCGCTGGCCCGGGCTGCGGACCGACGACCTCGCCTTCGTGGCGTTCGAGCCGGAGGCGGGCCTGCTGTTCGCCCGGCGCGGGATCGCGGCCGTCGCCCGTGCCTTCGCCGCGGCCGGCGGTCGCTTCGAGCTGGCCGGCGTTCGGCCGGGCCGGGCCGACGGGCGGCGCCTGCTCGACGTCGTCGCCACGGACGGGACGCGCCACGCCGCGGGCACGTTCGTGTTCGCCGCGGGCCCGTGGCTGCCGCAGCTCTTCCCCGACCTCCTCGGCGGCAGGATCAGCGTGACCAAACAGGACGTGCTGTTCCTCGGACCGGCCGCCGGGGACGGCCGGTTCAACGCCGAGTGGCTCCCATGCTGGGTGGATTCGGACCTCGACGCGTACGGGTTGCCCGCCGTGGACGGGCGCGGGATGAAGATCGCGCCCGATCGGGCCGGGCCCCCGTTCGATCCGTCCGACGGCGACCGGCTGGTGGATCCCGAATCGGTCCGGCTCGTCCGGGCCTATGCCGCCCGCCGCTTCCCCGATCTCGCGACCGCGCCGGTCGTCGAGACGCGCGTGTGCCAGTACGAGGAGACCGCCGACACCCACTTCATCCTCGACCGCCACCCCGACCACGACAACGTGTGGATCGCCGGCGGCGGATCGGGCCATGGGTTCAAGCACGGCCCGGTCATCGGCAGCCACCTGGTATCGCGCCTGGCCGGCGCCCCGGCGAGTCCCGAGGAGGGGCGCTTCTCGCTCTCCCACGAGCGGGTACGCGCCGCCAACCTGCGCCTTGGCGGTGGTGCGTCGCCGACCTGACCGGCGGACGGCCGGGCCCACGAGCGGGCCCCCGGACCTCAGATGGGCGCGACCCGTCCCCCGTCCCTGGCCAGGCGCACCGAGAACGGCGAGCGGACCGGGACATCCGGGAAGGCCTCGGCCTCCTCGTCGGTCGCCGAGATCCACTCGACCTGGAGGCGGTTGACGATGAGCGTCGGCAGATCGCGGACCGTCGTCTGCCCAGCCTGCGTCCAGGCGATCGTGGCGTTGGTGAGCGGGATCATCGGCTCACGCTGGAACACGCTCTTCATCGGGTCCTGCCCTGAGCGCGAGTGCAGCCGGCCGAGGATGATGTACGGCCCGATCGACAGCTGCATGCGCGTCTCCTCGAGGCGCACGCGCTGCTTCTCCGAACCGCGCGGCCCGGTCCCCACGACGCACAGCAGGTCGTCGCGCTCGAGCGAGATGGAGTCCATCGGCACGACATGGCCGTCGTCGAGGCTGGTGAACTCGACCTTGTGCAGCCGGAAGCGCTCCTGGCCGTTGAGGAAGTCGGTCAGGCGCTCGCCGAACATGGTGATGCGCCCGGCGATCGTGCAATCGCCCGCGAAGCCGTGGAACTCGACGCCCTGCATGGTCCGGCGACCCTAGCCGCCGATGCGCAGCCCGGTCCATCGGACGTTCGTACGGGCCGGGTACCGGTGGGGCCCGCGCTACTCGCTCAGGTCGAGCGGTCCGTCGGGGACCTCGATGACCACCCGGCCGTCCTCCACCACCACGGGATAGACCGCCAGCGGCTCCTCGGCCGGCGGGTCGAGCGGTTCGCCGTCGGACAGGTCGAAGCGCGACAGGTGCAGCGCGCAGGTCAGCGTCCCATTGGTCAGGAAGCCCTTGTCCAGCTCGAAGTACTCATGCGAGCAGATGCCCTGGACCGCCGTGAAGTCACCGCCCTGGTTGATGACGAGGACCTGATCGGTCCCGTCCACCCAGGCCATCCGCATCTCGCCGTCGCCGACCTCGTCGACGCCCAGCAGGTCGATCCGCCTCACGGGCGAGCGCCCGCGGGCGGCCGGGGTTCTGGAGGGATCACGCCGCGGCCTCGCCGCTGACGCCGTCGGTGCCGGCCGTCCACTTGGCCTCGAGCAGCTCGCGCAGGTGGTCCTGCGCGGAGGCCAGCGGGACGCGGGCCACGACGGGCTCGAGGAATCCGAGGACGATGAACTTGCGGGCCTCGTCCTCCGGGATGCCCCGCGATTCGAGGTAGAACAGCTGGGACTCGTCGACCGGGCCGACCGACGACGAGTGCATCGCGCGGCGGCAGTCCGGCTGGTCGATCTCGAGGCTGGGGATGGCCACCGAGCGGGCCTGCTTCGAGAGGTTCATCCCGAACTCGCCAAGGAAGCTGTCCGTGCCGACCGCGGTCTTGTCGATGGTGATGAGGCCCTTGAACGAGGCGCGGGCCCGCTCGAGCAGGGCGCCCTTCGACAAGAGGTCGCCGGTGGTGTCCCGGCCGATGTGGGTGGTGTACGAGGTCAGGTCGAACACCTGGTCGTCGCTGCCGAACACGATCTCGACCTGCTCGACGGAGCTCCGGTCGCCGATCAGCCGATTGTCCACGCGGCTGCGCACCAGCCGGCCGCCGAGCTGGGCGAGCGCCCACTGGACCGCGGCCGCCTCGCCGATCGCGGCGTGACGATGCTGGATGGCCACCACGTGCGCGGGCAGCTCCTGGAGGCTGGCCATGCGCAGGATCGCCTCGGCGTCGAGGACGAGCTCGGTCGTGCCGGCGAAGAACGACTGCGCGGCCGGGGCGCCGTCCGCCGTCGGGACGAGCTCCTCGACCACCTGGGCCCGCGCTCCGGCGCCCAGGCG
The DNA here is from genome assembly GCA_046566045.1 of Candidatus Limnocylindria bacterium. Taxonomy (GTDB): domain Bacteria; phylum Chloroflexota; class Limnocylindria; order Limnocylindrales; family CSP1-4; genus SPCO01. Next base: position 51,064 of record JBKHXL010000063.1, on the reverse strand, counting down.
GATGAGCGTGCGCGTCACGAGCGCGCGACCACTCCCGCCGACCGACCAGCGGACCACGATGGGTCGCTCCAGGCGGACCCCAGCGGGGACGTCCACGACGGCGCCGTGGCTCCACAGCGCCCGGGTCAGCTGCGCCCACTTGTCGTCGGCGGCGAGCGCGGCACCACCCTCCAGCCGATCGCGCAGCCCCTCGACCGAGGCCCGCAGCGGGGCGACGGTCACGCCCGCGGCGCGCGCCGAGGCGGACAGGGCGACCCGGACGGTGCCGTCGTCGCCGGTCTCGATGCGGGCGTCCTCGCCGGCCTCCAGGTCCGCGACATCGGGGGCGCCGGCGGCGACCACGAACCTGGCGTCGGCCAGCTGCGCGGCGCGCAGGTCGATGTATGGGGTGTACAGCTGGTTGGACTCGCCGGGAAGGGCCTCGTAGGCGGCAAGGGCGGCGCGGCGGTCGTCCCGGAGCCAGTCCGGATCGCCCGCGCCGGCCGCCTCGACCGCGGCGGCGTCGACGGGCAGGGACAGGTCGTCGAGGGCCCGCCGCGCGGGCCTCGGTCGTGCGGCCGGGGCCGTCATCCGAGCGACCCCTCCATCTCCATCTTCACCAGCCGGTTGAACTCGATGGCGTATTCCATCGGCAGTTCCTTGGTGAAGACCCCGAGGAAGCCCTGGACGATGAGATTTGTGGCCTCGTTCTCGGTCAGGCCTCGACTCATCAGGTAGAAGACCTGATCGGCGCTCACCTTGCCGACCGTCGCCTCGTGCGACATGGTCGTGTCGTCTTCCTGGATATCGATGTACGGGTAGGTGTCGCTGCGGCTGATGTCGTCGAGCATGAGCGCATCGCAGCGCACGCTGGCGACGACGTTCGTGGCCCCCGGCGCGACCTTCAGCTGCCCGCGGTAGGTCGCCCGCCCGCCGTCCTTGGAGACGGACTTGCTGACGATGCGCGAGCGGGTGTTCGGCGCGAGGTGGATGGCCTTGGCGCCGGTGTCCTGGTGCTGGCCCCTGCCCGCGACCGCGACGCTGATGATGTCCGCCGTGGCGCCTTCACCGCGCAGGTAGATGGCCGGGAACTTGACCGTCTTGCGCGAGCCGGTATTGGCGTCGATCCACTCGACGGTGCTGTCCTCGTACGCGTGGGCGCGCTTGGTCACGAGGTTGTAGACGTCGTTGCTCCAGTTCTGGATGGTCGTGTAGCGGACCTTCGCGCCGGGCAGGGCGACGACCTCGACGACCGCGGCATGGAGGCTGTCGGTGGCGTAGATCGGGGCCGTGCAGCCCTCGATGTAGTGGACCTTGGCGCCCTCGTCCACGACGATCAGCGTGCGCTCGAACTGGCCGGTGTTCTCGCCGTTGATCCGGAAGTAGGCCTGCAGCGGGAGCGGCACCTCGACACCCTTGGGCACGTACACGAACGATCCGCCGGACCACACGGCGCTGTTGAGCGCGGCGAACTTGTTGTCCTCCGGCGGGACGATCGTGCCGAAGTACGTGCGGAAGATCTCCGGGTACTCCTTGAGCGCCTGGTCGGTGCCCATGAAGACCACGCCGATCTTGCTCAGCTCCTCCTTGACCGAGTGATAGACGACCTCGGAGTCGTACTGCGCGCCCACGCCGGCCAGGAACTTGCGCTCCGCCTCGGGGATGCCGAGCTTCTCGAACGTCGCCTTGATCTGCTCGGGCACGTCATCCCACGACCGCTCCTCGCGCTCCGACGGCTTGCGGTAGTAGACGATCTTGTCGAAATCGATGCGATCCAGGCCGTCGGTCCAGGTCGGCATCGGCCGGCTCTGGAAGTGCTCGAACGCGCGCAGCCGGAACTGGAGCATCCAGTCCGGCTCCTCCTTGAAGCGGCTGATCTCTTCCACGGTCTCGCGGCTGAGACCGCGCTTGGTCTCGGCGAGGTAGACGATGTCGTCGTGGAACGCGAACTGGTCGCGCTGGTCGGTGACGATGTCGCGGGTGGCGGTCATGGGATGGTGTCGTTCCTCACTCGTCGGAGGGGCGGCGCTCGAGCGTCGCGGCGGCCGCAGCGGCCATGTCGGTAATTCCGAGTCAGATTATCGGGATTAGCGCCGGAAGCGTCAACGACGGCCCTCAGCCCGCGCGCAGCGCGACCTCGGAACGGGCCGCCACGAGGGCTTCCGGGTGCCCGCTCAGTGCGGCGAGGAACGGTGCCCGGTCGATGGCGAACAGCACCGTCTCCGTCGCGGTCGTGACGGTCGCCGTGCGCGGCACGTCCATGAGCAGGGCGGCGCCGGCCACGATGGACGCGGCGCCGTCAGGGCGCCCGGACGATCAGGAGCGGGAGCCGCCGTCCGTCGCTCCGGCCGTGACGTCCTGCCGCTCGACGTCGGCACCCAGGCCGTCCGGCAGCTCGCTCGCGCCGTCGAACGGCGAGCCGTCGGCGGGCGCATCGGCCGAGTAGGCCGTCGGCTCGATCGGGACCGCCACGGCCGCGTCGAAGGCCCGCGCCTCGCCCACCTCGTCGGACTCGTCGAACGGGTCGTCGTCGCGCATCGCATCGCGACGCTCCTGGACGGCCGCCCGCAGGCGACGACCCGCGGCGTCGAGCTTGGGGCGGATGGCCGGCGACATGGCGGCCGCGATCGCGACCAGGGCGGCGACGATCAGACCCCCGACGATGAGCGGCGCTCGCGAACGGCGTTGCTTCACGAGCCCGGCGGACCGGGCGGCCGACGTGACCGCGGCCGGCACGTCCAGCTTGGACAGGTCGATGTCGGGCATCTCGAAGCGGCGCGGATCGAACCGCGCCAGGTCGACGTCCCGGCGTGCTCCGTCGAGCGCGCGGGCGATGTCGTCGCGCGACATCTCGGGCAGATGCAGGTCCGGCTTGCGGACTCCCTTGAGGGACAGATCAGGCATTCGAGGGCCTCCTCGGCGTGTGGCGGTTCCGATCCCGGGCATCGTCGTCGCGCGGACCGCCTGCGGGTCACCACGATACGCCTGCCCGCGTTACAGGGACGTCGCAGCCGCCGGCGGCCACATCGCGGACGGTGGCTGAAGGGCGGCTCGAACGCCGCCCTTGAGCCGCGGATCGGCGGACCTCACCGGGCCCCGGCCGTCGACGGCCGGTGGTCGGGGCTCGTGACGCGCACTCGTCCGGGCCGCCTAGGCCAGGCTGCCGGCGGGCACCTCGCTCGACGACGAGGCCCGCCGCCGATCGACCCTCCCCCGCAGGCCGTCCACCAGGGAGTACACGACCGGCACGACGATCAGGGTCAGGAACGTCGAGCTGAACAGGCCGCCGATGACGACCGTGCCGAGCTCCGCGGCGATGATCGAGCCCTCGTTGAACCCGGCCGCGAGCGGCATCAGGGCGAGGATCGTCGCGATCGCCGTCATCAGGATCGGGCGGACACGGGTCCGACCGCCCTCGATCAGGGCATCGTGGGTGCTCCGGCCCTCGGACCGCAGGCGCTCGACCAGGTCGAGCAGGACGATCGCGTTGGTGACCACGATGCCGATGAGCATCAGGAAGCCGATGAGCGCCGAGACGCCGATCGGCCGGTCCGTGACGAGCAGCGCCGGGAACGCGCCGATCGTCGCGAGCGGCAGGCTGAACAGGATGATGAACGGGGTGATGAGCGAGTTGAAGGTCAGGACCATCATCACGTAGACGAGCAGCACCGCCACGCCCATCGAGGCGAACAGGCCGCCGAACGCCTCGCTCTGCTGCTGGCTCACGCCGGCAAGCTCGACCTGGACGGCCGGCGGGATGACCCCCGACTCGGTCAGCTCGTCGAGCGTCGCCTGGACGCTCGCGGACACGGCGCCGGTGTCGTCGCTGACGATCTCGGCCGTGATCGATGCGGCGGGCGCCTGATCGATGCGGGTGATGCTGCCCTGCACGTCGGCTTGCTCCACGCGGGCCACCTCGGACAGCGGCACCTTGGCGACGGTGCCGACGGGCAGGTCACGCAACGCCTCGACCGAGGTGATCGCCTCGGGGTCGACCTGGATGACGAGGTCGATGGGACGACCGTCCTCGATGGTCACCTGGGTGGCCGTCTGGGCGGTCAGGGCGGTGCGCACCTCGCCGGCGACCTGCGCCGCGGTGAGGCCGACGCGGAAGGCCGCGGCCGGGTCGATGGTGACCTGGATCTCGGCCGTCTCGGTGACGAGGTCGCTCTGGAGGTTGGCCAGCGCGGGATCCCCGGCGAGCGCATCGATCACGGCCGTGGTGGCCGCCGCGACCTGCCGGCCGTCGGTCGCGCTGACGATGACGTTCAGGCCGTTCGAGCTGAAGCCGGCGGCCTCCGACACCTGGGCGTCGTAGCCGTCGCCGGTGATCGGGGCCAGGGCCTCGGCGATGGCGGTCGTCGACTCGGCCACGTCGGCGGTGTCCGCGAGGCGGACGGTCAGCGTCGCGCTGTTGGCCGGCCGTCCGTTCTGTGCGGCCACGATGGTCTGGAAGCTCGTGTCTCCCTCGCCGGGGATGCTGGTCTGGACGAGCTCGACCCCGGGCAGCGCGCGGACGATGTCCTCGGCCTCGATCGCGCGCTCGAGCACGGCTTCGGAGGACGCCCCGGTCGGCGGGGCGATGCTCACCTGGAGCAGCTTCTCCGAGCCGGTGTCGATGAACTGGGTGGGCAGGAGCGGGGCGAGCGCAAGGGACCCGACGAACAGGATCCCGGCGGCGCCGACGACCACGAGCTTGGTGGTCCGCGAGCGCAGCACGAAGCGGATGGTCGGCGTGTACAGGCGGACCCACACCGAGGTGCGCGGCTCGCCCGAGGCGTCCACGTTCAGGCTGACCCGACCGAGGAGCAGGTAGGCCAGGACCGGCACGACGGTCAGGGCGCAGACCAGCGACGCCAGCAGGGCGAACGTGACGGTCAGCGCGAAGGGCAGGAAGAACTGGCTCACCAATCCGCCGACGAAGCCGAGTGGCAGGAACACCGCCACGGTGGTCAGGGTGCTGGCGGTGATGGCGCTGGCCACCTCGCGCGGGCCGTTGATGACCGCCGACCAGCGGTCCTCGCCCAGGGCGCGGTGGCGATAGATGTTCTCGAGCACGACGATGGCGTCGTCGACCACCCGACCGACGGCGACCGCCAGGCCGCCCAGGGTCATGATGTTGAGGCTGATCCCCGACAGCTGCATGACCACCAGCGCGGTCAGGACCGACAGCGGGATGCTGATCGCGGCGACGACCGTGGAGCGCACGCTGAACAGGAACAGGAAGATCGTCAGGACGGCGAACAGCGCACCGAGCCCGCCCTCGCGCAGCAGCCCGTCGGTCGACTCCTCGATGAACACCGAGAGATCGGACACGGTCGTGATGGTGACCGCATCGGGGTATCGCGCGGCGATCTCGTCGAGCTGCTCGCGAACCGCCTCGGCCACGTCGACGGTGTTGGCGTCGGAGGTCTTGCTGACCGACAGCGACAGCGATGGCTGGCCGTCGGTGCGCCCGTAGCCGGTGGTCGCCACCTCGACCAGCTCGACCGTGCCGAGGTCGGCCAGGGTGACCGGGGTCGGGGCCGCGGGCGGGCCGGCCGTGCCGGGCTCGGTGGGCGTGCCGGGCTCGGTGGGCGCGCCGGGCGCGGTGGGCGCTGCCGCCCGGAAGCCGACGACCAGCTCGGCGATCTGCTCCACGGACGTCAGGCGACCGATGGTCGAGACCGGGATGCGCGTCCCGCCGTCGGCCACCTGGCCGGACGGGAAGGTCAGGTTGTTGGCGGTCAGCACGCCCGAGATCTGGCTGACGGAGATGCCCGTGTCGGCCAGCCGGTCGGGGTCGAGGGTGACCAGCAGGCGGGTCTCGAGACCGCCCGTGACGTCGGCCCGCGACACGCCCTCCAGGGCGTTGATCGAGGGCAGGATCTCGGTCCGGGCGATCTCCGCGGCGGCCTCGAGGCCGGTCTCCGAGGTCGCGGCGATCGACGCGATGATGACCGGGCTCGCGTTGATGTTGAGGGCGGACACGTCGGGCTGGACCGTGGCCGGGAGGCCGGCGCCCGCGATCCCCTCCTCGATGGCGGCGAGGGTCTCCTTGACGTTCGTGCCGTACTCGAACTGGGCGACCACGAGGGCGATCGAGTTGGCCGAGGTGGACTGCACCGTCTCCAGCCGCGCGACGCTCGAGACGGTGCGCTCGATCGGGATGGCGACCTGCTGGGCGACATCCTCGGAACCCGCGCCCGGGTACGGGGCGATGATGGTGATGACCGGGAATTCGATGTCCGGCAGCAGCTCCTGCTTGAGGCTGCCCCAGGCGGATACACCGGCGACGAACAGGGCCGCGGCGAACAGGAGCGTGACGCTCCGCTTGGCGACGGCGATCCGGGACAGACGGTTCACGAACGATTCCCCTCGTGGTGCGCGGTGCTGGACGGCGCCGGCTCTGGCAGCGCGGCGTCGAGGATGGACAGGGCTCGCTCGACCGTGGCCAGGTCGGCGACCGGCACCCGGCTGAGCATGTCGCGCATCCGGCGCGAGTTCAGTTCACGGAAGCGCTCGACGGCGACGGCCGCGTCGCGCGTCGGCACGATGACCACCTGCCGGCGGTCGGACGGGAGCTCGTGCCGCTCGACGAGCCCCAGCTCGACGAGCCGGTCGACGACGCCCGTGGCCGTCGATGACGTGACCCCCAGGCGCGCCGCCAGGTCGGACATGCGCAGCTCGCCGGCGGCCAGCACGATGTACAGGGCCTTCGTCTGGGCCATCGTCAGGTCGATGGCGGTCAACTCGGGCGCGTGATCGGCCATGAGCTTGTGCATCATCCGGTCGAAGACCGCGATCACGCGATCGAGCGCGACCGCCGCGGCGTCGTCGGATCCAGGGCTGTGAATGGTTCGGTAACTCCTGACTATCGGGTCGTCCCGTAACCATATCGCACGACCCGGCGGAACGGATTGCGTACCATCGGCGCCGTGCCCATCCCCCATCCGGTCGACCGCGCCACCGCGCGAAGATTCCTCGTCGAGCGACACATGCTCGCCCCGCCGCGCTCGCTGCCCGGGACCGTGGACTCGGTCCGCGAGGTGGTCCGACGCCTGGGCTCGCTCCAGTTCGATCCGCTCGAGGTCACCGGCCGCAATCACGATCTGGCCCTGGCCGCCCGCATCGACGGGTACCGGCGGGAGCTGACGGACACCCTGCTCTACGACGAGCGCTGGCTGTACGAGACCTACAACAAGGGCCTGTCGCTGGTGCCGACGGCCGAGCTGCCGCTGTACCGGATCGGCTGGGACGTGTTCGCCCGCGACCACTGGCCGCGGACGCTGGACGAGCACCGCGACCTGGTCGAGGAGTTGCTCGCCCGGATCCGGGCCGAGGGCCCGCTGTCATCGACCGACGTCGCGCCGCGCCGGGCGATCGACTGGTACTGGCGCCCGACCAATCAGGTCCGGGCCATCCTCGAGGCGCTGGCCCAGGCCGGCGTGCTGGGGCTCCAGCGACGCGAGGGCAACCGGCGCGTCTACGACCTGGCTGACCGCCTGTTCCCGCCGGAGCTGCTGGCCGAGCGCCCCGACGAGGCCGCCCAGCGCACGCACAAGCTGCTGTCGCGCTACCGGGCCCACGGCCTGCTCCCGGCGCGCGGGGGCCAGGCCGAGCTGTGGTACGGCACCGGCCGCGCGCCCGAGCGCTATCGCTACCGGGATGCGCTGATCGACGCCGGCGCCCTGGTGCCGGTCGCGGTCGAGGGGGTGCGCGGCGATCGCCTCGTGCTGGCCGGCGAGGTGCCCCAGCTCCGGGCCGCCGAGGCGGCCGCGCGGGCCGGCCCGCCCCTGCGCGCGGGGGTCGCCTTCCTCGCCCCGCTCGATCCGTTCGTGTGGGACCGCGACTTCCTGCGCTCGGCCTTCGACTTCGACTACCTGTGGGAGGTGTACGTGCCCGCGGCGAAGCGTCGCTGGGGCTACTACGTCCTGCCGCTGCTGTGGGGCGATCGGCTCGTGGGTCGCATCGAGCCGCGCTTCGAGCGGGCCACGGGCTCGCTGGTCGTCCACGACGTCTGGTGGGAGGCGGGTTTCGACCCGCTCGCCGACGATGCGTTCCTGGACGCGCTGGCCGAGGCGCTCGAGGCCCATCGGGCGTTCGGCGGCATGACCTCCATCGCGCTGCCCCGGGCGGCCCGCCAGCGGGCCCTGGTCGCGGCGCTGCGACCCAGGCTGGGCGCCCGGCCGCGTCGGGTCAGGGGGTGATCGTCACCGTCCGCCACGACCCCCAGTTGCCGGCCCGGTCCCGGGCGCGGATCCGGAAGTCGATCGTGCTGCCGCGGGGCCAGTAGCGCGTCGCGGTCTCGGCGGTGGTCGTCCCGTACGACACCCAATCCCCGCCGTTGATGCGCCGGGCGATCTCGTAGTGGCGCAGGCCGGACGTGAGGACCTGGAGCTTCGTGTCGTTGCCGTCCCAGCGGATGTAGACCTTGGTGGTGGCCTCGTCGACGACCCGTTTGGCGACATAGTCGAGCTTGGTCCACGCGCCGGTCCGATCCGGACCCTTGAGGAACACACCGGCCCAGTAGCGCCGACCGTCGGCCCCGGCGGCCATGCCGAAGCCCACGTAGTTGTACCCGGACGAGACGACGATGGCGCGGTGCGAGCGCGACCCCATCCAGGCGTCCACGGCGAACGCCGCCGACCGGTCCAGGTCCTCGACGTTGTTCCAGGCGATGATCTCGCCGGCGCCGTACCAGGTCATGCCCGAGTCGTCGATCATGTCGAACACGTCGTCGCCGCCGGCCTGCTGATGGCTGAACCGGCCGGTCTCGGCCATGTAGGCGGCCCGTGCCCGGGCGAGGTCGGCGACGCGCTGGTCCCACTTCAGGCCGACGAGCGACCGGTCCGCGCGCTTGCGGTTGATGAGCGTCTGGATGGCGCGCTCGGCCTCGGAGATCTCGGCCGTGGTGTAGGCGGAGGCGCCCACCGACGAGACGGGGGCGACCGTGCCCGCGATGACGAGGGCGAGCAGGATCAGCAGGGGGCGGCGGAGTGGGGATCGCATGGCTCGATGGTGTGCGGATGCCCCACCGATCCGACATCGCCCGCGCGTCCCACTGGCACCCGCGGATGGTCACGGCACCGGACCGGCCCGCTCGCCACACGGCCCCACCACCGGGCACCGGAGTGCACGAGCGGGCACGCCGGCGCCAGCCTGTGGGACGATGGGGCACGCCGCAGCAGCGACATCCGAGCGAGCAAGGGAGATCATCCGATGGCTGCCATCCGACGTGCTGACGTGACCTGGACCGGGGACCTGGCCTCCGGCAGCGGCGAGGTGTGGGCTTCCTCCAGCGAGGCATTCAGCGCCCTGCCCGTGAGCTGGTCGAGCCGGACCGAGCAGTCCGCCGGCCAGACCTCGCCGGAGGAGCTCGTCGCCGCGGCCCACGCGTCGTGCTATGCCATGGCCTTCGCCGGCGCCCTGGCCCGTAACGGGACCCCGCCGGAGCGCCTCGAGGTGTCGGCCTCGGTCACCTTCGACAAGGTCGACGAAGGCTGGAAGGTCGTGTCCTCCGCGCTGACCGTCGAGGGCGTCGTCCCCGGCATGTCGGAGGACGACTTCCGGGTCGCCGCCGAGTCGGCCAGGGACCGCTGCCCCATCAGCGGCGCCCTGAAGGGCAACGTGGAGCTGTCGGTCAGGGCCTCGCTGGCGGGCTGATCGCCAGCAGGCGGCGAGGGTTCGCGACGGTCATCGTCTCGATCTCGGCGTCGCTCACCCCGGCCTCGCGCAGGCGCGGCAGGAACGTCCGGGCGAGATAAGTGTAGCCGTTCCCGCCGTAGTGGCTGAGCTGGCTGTCGTGGCAGACGTCCTGCGACAGCAGGATGCGCTCCACGTGGCCGCGCGACAGCAGCTCGCGCAGGGCGTCGATGACGCGCCCCTCCCCGAGGCGTTCCTGCGGCGTGAACGACATCCCGAGGAAGTCGAACTCGACGCTGGCCCCGCGTTCGACGATGGCCAGGTAGTGGTCGACGTGCGGGTACGAGTCGGCGTGGCCGATGACGATCCGGGTCGGGTCGGCGCCCTCGGCCTCCAGCACGTCCAGCTGGTCGAGTCCGACCGCTGACATGACCGCGTGGGTGGTGATGGCCAGACCGGTCCGGCGGGCGGCGCGGCCCGCAGCCCGATGGACCCGTTCCTCGAGCGCCGACAGCCACGGCTTGTCCGTGCCGATCTCCCCGATGATGCCGGGGCGGACGCCGCTGTCCCCCACCCCCTCGGCGATCTCGCGCACCAGCTCGTCGGCCAGCGAGTCCACCGAGCGCCGGTCGACCAGCAGCTCGGGCGGGTAGTACGCGGTGCGATACCAGCCCGCGCCCATGACCACGTGCAGGCCCGTCGCGCGGGCCACGTCCTGGAGCCACGCCGGGTCGCGACCGACGCCGGCCGGCGTCACGTCCACGATCGTGCCGCCACCCGCGTCGCGGAACGCGCCGAGCTCGGCGGCGATGAGCTCCGGGTCGCGCGTCAGCTGCCAGTAGTCCCAGCGATCCGGCACGTGCCACAGCGCGATCTGCGTGTGCTCGTGGGGCAGCGTGACGCCCAGCGCCGCGGGGTCGACGGGGCCGAGGACGGTCTGGACATGGGCCATGGAACGGATGCTACGCGCCGACCGGCTGCGCGGTCGGCCTGTCGCGGCCGCGGCGACGGCGTCGCGGCCGGTTCGCCTATGGTTGGCCGGTCACGCCACACGAGGGGAAGCACCGGATGTTCGCGCGCTGGGGTTCGTTCGTCTATCGCCACCGACGCCCGGTGGTCATCGTCGCCATCGTCCTGGCGGCGCTGGCCAGCACGCTCGCCAGCCAGGCGGCGGGGTCGCTCAGCAGCGGCGGCTGGCTCGACGCGTCGTCCGAGTCGGCGACCGTCGGCGCCCGCCTCGACGAGGAGTTCGGGACCGGCGAGAGCTCGGTCACGATCGTGCTGCGCGCGACCGCGGCCGGCGTGGACGCCCGATCGGACGCGTTCCAGGCGGCCCTCGCCGCCACGATCGCGGGCCTGGCCGACGACCCGCGCGTGAGCGGCATCGTCGGGTACGCGGAGACCGGCGACGAGCGCTTCATCAGCACGGCCGGCGACGCGGCCTTCGTCGTCGTCGGGCTCGACATGACCGACGAGGCATCGGCCGAGATCGTCGACGAGCTGCGCGCCGCGGTCACGCCGCCGCCCGGCTACGAGGCCGGCATGACCGGCTACGGCCCGATCACCGCCGACTCGGCCAGGCTGTCCGAGGAGGACCTCCAGCGCGCCGAGGTCGTGTCGCTGCCGATCGCCGCGCTCGTGCTCATCGTCGTCTTCGCCTCGCTCGTGGCGGCCGGCATGCCGCTCCTGGTCGCCGGCCTGGCCATCCCGTCGAGCCTCGCGCTCGTCTTCCTCGTGGCCCAGCAGGTCGAGATGAGCGTGTTCGTGCTGAACATCGCGACCATGCTCGGGCTCGCCCTGGCCATCGACTACTCGCTGTTCATCGTCAGCCGCTACCGCGAGGAGCTGGCCCGTGGTCGGACCGTCGGCGAGGCGGTCGAGCGGGCGGTCGCCACGGCCGGCAAGGCGGTCGTGTTCAGCGGCCTGGCGGTCGCCATCGGCCTGTCCGGCCTGCTCCTGTTCGAGGCGCCGGCCCTGCGCTCGATCGGGATCGGGGGCTCGCTGGTCGTGCTGACCTCCGTGCTCTACGCGCTGACCTTCCTGCCCGCGGTCCTCGGCATGCTCGGCCCGCGGGTCAACGCCCTGTCGGTGGGCGCGTTGGTGGCGCGACTGCGCGGCCGGCCCGGCGCGGGGGCCGTGGACGCGAGGGTCGCCGCAGGACCGCGGCGCTCGCGCTGGGAGCGGGTCGCCCTGGCGGTCATGGCCCGGCCGGTCCTCGTGCTGGTCCCGACGCTGGCCCTCCTCCTCACGGCGGGCGTCCCGTTCCTCGAGCTTCGCCAGGGCGTGCCCGGCGCCGGGATCTACCCACCCGGGATGGAGTCGCGCGACGCCTACGTGGCGCTCCAGGAGGAGTTCGCCGCGGGCGAGACGACCCCGATCGTCATCCTCGCCGACGTCGAGGCCGACCCGACCGACGCGGCCACGATCTCCGCCCTGGCCGAGTACGCCGCCGCGATCGAGGCGGTCGACGGCGTGACCCGGGTCGAGGGTCCGTTCACGATCACCGATCCGCGCACCGGCGCGGCGCTGTCGCCGGAGCAGGTCGCCGCCCTGTACGCCCTGCCCGCCGCCCAGCGGCCGCCCGGCCTCGACGCGCTGCTCGACCGGTATGTCCGGGGCACCACCGTGCGGCTCGACGCCATCAGCCCGATGGACCCTTCGGACCCGGACGCGACCGACCTCATCCCGGACATCCGCGCCATCGAGGCGCCGGCCGGGATCGCCAGCGCCGTGGGCGGGGCCGCCGCCACCGGCTACGACTTCCTGGTCTCGCAGGGCGAGCGCGCGCCGTACGCGGTCGGGCTGACGCTGGTGGCCAGCGCCGTGATCCTGTTCCTGTTGTTCGGCTCGATCGTCATCCCGGTCAAGGCGGTCCTCATGACCCTGCTGTCGATCAGCGCCAGCTTCGGGGCGCTCGTGTTCATCTTCCAGCAGGGCAACCTCGCCGAGCTGCTGGATTTCACGCCGCTCGGGTACACCATCGCGGGCAACCCGATCATCATGTTCAGCGTCCTCTTCGGCCTGTCGATGGACTACGAGGTCCTGCTCCTGTCGCGCATCCAGGAGGCGTATCGACGGACCGGCGACAACCGCGCCTCGGTGGCCGAGGGCCTGGCCCGGACGGCCGGCGTCATCACCGGCGCCGCGCTGATCATGGTCACGGTGTTCTCCGCCTTCGCCCTGGCGGAGGTCATCACGATCAAGAGCATCGGCGTCGGGATGGCCATCGCGGTCGCCCTCGACGCGACGATCATCCGGGTGCTCCTCGTGCCGGCCACGATGCGCCTGATGGGCGACTGGAACTGGTGGGCGCCCGGGCCCCTGGGGCGGCTCGCGGACCGGCTGGGGTTCAGCCACACCGAGGACGAGGACCCCCGGGCTGACCCCGCCGGGGCACGCTCGACGTTCGCGAACGACGCCGGGGCCGGGTACGCTGGCCGCTGATGGATGATCGACACGAGCCCGGCGACGTGACCCGCCTCGGACCGCGCGGCGGCCCCGGCCCCGGCCCCGGCCACGGGGCCGGCCCCGGTGTCCGGTTCGTGAGCTGGGAGTGGGGCCCCGGCGACGGCCGCCGCCCCGGCCTGCCGTGGTTCGGGGTGTTCCTGCTCATCTTCGGCGGCCTGCTGCTGCTCGAGCAGCTCGTGCCCGAGGCGCGCGACCTCGGCTCCGGCTTGGTCCTCGCGGTCGGGCTCGCGTTCCTCGTCAAGTGGGTCGTGGACCGCGGCACGGGCTCGCTCTACGCCGGTGCGATCATCACCGCCCTGGCGATGCCCGGGGTGCTGCAGGCCTTCGGCGTGCGGGCCGACGGGCTCACCACGTTGAGCCTCGGGATCGCCTTCCTGGCCCTTGCGCTCATCCGGGCCCTGTCCGGTGGCGGGCTCGGCTGGCAGGCCACGGTCGGCGGGCTGCTGACCCTGCTGGGCCTCGTGAGCGCCCTGACCCCGTCGATCGGCGGCCTGATCATCCCGATCCTGCTCGTGGTTCTCGGGGTGCTGCTCCTGGCGCGTGGCGGGATCAGCCGCCCGGTCCGCTAGGCGCCGGCGGCCCGTGCCGCCACGGCCGCGTCGATCGCCTCGGCAAGCACGTCGGCGATGGTCACCAGCTCATCCTCCTCGACCACGAACGGCGGCCCGAGCAGGATCGTGTCCCCGTCCGTGCCGTCGGCGTTGCCGGTCCCGGAGTAGACCAGGACGCCCCGGTCGCGGGCTGCGCCGACGACCGCCTCCGTGACGCGGGCGGCTCGCGGGAACGGGCGGCGTGACGGGCGGTCGGCCACGAGCTCGATGCCGACGAGCAGGCCGCGACCGCGGATCTCGCCGACGGCCGGATGGGCGCCCGAGCGGTCCTCCACGAGGTGGCGCAGCCGGGCGCCCCGGTCCGCCGACGCCGCGACGAGGTCCTCGTCCCGGAGGATGCGCAGGACCTCCAGCGCGACCGCCGCCCCGACCGGCGCGTGGCTGTAGGTGAAGCCGTGGACGAACCCCGCCCCGGGCGCCGTCACCGCGCGGACCACCGGGTCGGCGGCGGCCACGAAGCCGAACGGCCAGTAGCCCGACGTGGCGCCCTTGGCCGCCACGAGGAGGTCGGGCCGGACGCCCCAGTGATCGACCCCGAACCAGCGCCCGGTCCGTCCGAACCCGGTCATCACCTCGTCCGCGACGAGCAGGATGCCGTGCCGCCGACAGACCTCGGCCACGGCCGGCCAGTAGTCGTCCGGCGGCACGACCGCGCCCAGCGTCGCGCCCACGATGGGCTCGGCCACGAACGCGGCGACGCGATCGGGTCCGGCGGCGCGGATGGCCGCCTCGACATCGGCCACCAGGGCGACCGTGTCGCCCAGGGCCCAGCGGCCCGCGTCCGTGGCGCGGTACGGATACGCCGCCGCCACGTGGGTGAAGCGGCCCAGCCACGGCTCGTAGGGCCGTCGCAGCGGCGGCCGGCCGGACAGGTCGAGCGCCCCGAGGGTGTTGCCGTGGTAGCTGCCGTGGCGTGCGATGACCACGTCGCGCGAGCCCTCGCCCCGGGCCAGGTGGTAGGCCCGGGCCAGCTTGAGCGCGGTCTCGATCGCCTCGGATCCGCCGGACACGGGGTAGATGGCCGGAGCGTCGAGGGGCAGGATGTCGCCCAGGGCCCGCGCGTACGCCTCGACCGGCTCGGTCGTGAAGGCGCTGCCGTGGGCATACGCCAGCCGGCCGGCCTGGTCGGCCATCGTCGCGGCGATCTCGCGCCGCCCGTGCCCGACGTTGACCACGATCGCCCCGCCGGCCGCGTCGAGGTAGCGGCGGCCGTCGCGGGCAGTGATCCACGACCCGCTGGCCGACACGGCCACGGGCGGATCGGGGACGGTCGAACGACGAAGGACGCGAGCGGGCATCGAACGCATCGTAGCCGTCGCGGGCCGTACGATGGTGCGCATGTCGGCGCCTCCTCGTGACCTCGCTCGCGACGACCCCGAGGCGTACATCGCGCGCGACCGCCGCTGGGCCCTGGCCCGGCACGAGACGATGTCGGACCGCGTCCACGGCTCGGCCCTGTTCGCCGACATCTCGGGTTTCACCCCCCTGACCGAGGCGCTCGCGAACGAGCTCGGATCGCAGCGCGGCGCCGAGGAGCTGACGGCCAACCTCGGCCGGGTCTTCCACGCCGTCATCGAGGAGCTCGACCGGCGCGGCGGCGAGGTCATCTACTTCTCGGGCGATGCGATCACGTGCTGGCTGGACGGCGACGACGGGTCGCGCGCGACGGCCGCCGCCCTGGCCATGCAGCAGGCGATGGCCCGCGAGGGGACCATCACCACGCCCGGTGGCGCGACGGTCGCGCTGGCCCTCAAGGTCGCGGTCGCCACCGGCCGGGCCCGCCGCTTCGTCGTCGGCGACCCGGAGATCCAGCTCATCGACGTGCTGGCGGGCGCGCTCATCGACGACCTGGCCGAGGCGGAGCACCACGCCGAGAAGGGCGAGGTCGTGCTCGAGCCGTCGACGGTCGCCTCGCTGGCCGACCGGGTCGAGCTCGTCGAGCGGCGGGTGGACGGGGCGAGCGGCCGGGTCTTCGGGGTCGTCGGACGGCTGCGCGCGGACGTCCCGGTGCAGGACGTGGTCGAGCCGCCTCGCCTGGACGAGACACTGGTTCGGCCGTGGCTGCTGCCCGAGGCCTACGAGCGCCTGACCACCGGCCGGGGCGAGTTCCTGACCGAGCTGCGGCCGGCCTATCCGGTCTTCCTGCGCTTCGGCGACATCGACTACGACGACGAGGACGCCATCGCGCAGCTCGACGACTTCGTCCGGCGCGCCCAGCGGATCATGGCCGGCTACGGCGGCAACGTCCTCCAGCTGACCCTCGGCGACAAGGGCGCCTACCTGTACGGCGTGTTCGGCTCGCCGGTCGCCCACGAGGACGATGCGGCTCGTGGGGCGGCCGCGGCGCTCGAGCTGCGCGACCTCGAGCGGACGACGAACGCGACGGACATCCAGATCGGGCTGACCCACGGCCGGTTGCGCAGCGGCACGTACGGCCATGCCATGCGCCGCACGTTCGTCTGCCTCGGCGACGCGGTCAACCTGTCGGCGCGTCTCATGCCGAAAGCGCCGCCCGGCGCCGTCTACGTCGAGGACGCCGTCCGCCAGGAGGCCGGCGACGCGTACCTGTGGGAGCGCCTGCCGGACCTGACCGTCAAGGGCAAGACCGCCACGATCGTGGCCCACGCCCTGACCGGATCGCTCGAGCGCGCGTCGCGGCGCAAGACGCGCTTCGAGCTCGACCTCGTCGGTCGGCAGGCCGAGCTGGCCAGCCTGGACGACGCCCTGCGCCTGACCATCGAGGGCGACGGGCGGATCGTCGGCATCGCGGCGGAGGCCGGCATGGGCAAGTCGCGCCTCGTCGCGGAGTTCGTGCGCGGCGCGCGGCGGCGCGGCCTGTTCGTCGCCTTCGGGGAGTGCCAGTCGTTCGGCACCCACGCGAGTCACTTCGTGTGGCGGGAGATCTGGCGCCGCCTGTTCGGCCTGGAGGACGACGAGTCGGTCGAACGGCAGCGGGCTCGGGTGGAAGCCCGGCTGGCGGCCGTCGACCCCGCGCTCGTGCCGCGCGCCCCGCTCCTGTCCTCGCTCCTCGACCTCGACATCCCGGACAACGACCTGACCTCGTCGCTCGACGCCAAGGTCCGCAAGGCCTCGCTGGAGAACCTCCTGGCCGTCTGCCTGCGAGCTCGCGCCACGGACGAGCCGCTCGTCCTCGTGCTCGAGGATTGCCACTGGATCGATCCCCTGTCGCGCGACCTGCTCGACGTCCTCGGTCGGGCGACCGCGGCGCTGCCGGTGCTGATCGTGCTCGCCTACCGGCCAGCGTCCCAGGTCGGTGGCGGGCTGGGCGTCGAAGGGATCCCCGACTTCCATGAGCTGACCCTCGACTCGCTCGGCAGCGACGAGGCGGCCGCCCTCATCCGCCTGAAGCTGGAGCAGGTCCTGCCCGGTGGCGACGATGCGGGCCCGAGCGACGACCTCGTCGCGCTCGTGTCCGAACGCGCGGGCGGCAACCCGTTCTACATCGAGGAGCTGATCAGCTTCATCACGTCGCGCGACGTGGACCTGCGCGACGCGGACGCTCTGCGGGCGCTCGAGCTGCCGGAGAGCCTGCACAGCCTGGTCCTGTCGCGCATCGACCACATGGCCGAGGAGCCGCGCCGGACGCTCAATGTGGCGAGCGTCGTGGGGCGCGTGTTCGAGGCGCCCGCCCTGCCCGGCGCGTACCCGGAGCTTGGCGACCTCGACGAGGTCGTCGCCCACCTCGACGCGCTGCGGGCCGCGGACCTGGTCAACCTCGACCGGGCGGCCGACCAGGCCTACCTGTTCAAGCACGTGGCGACCCAGGAGGTCGCCTACGAGAGCCTGCCGTTCGCCATCCGGACCCTGCTGCACGGCCGCATCGGGTCATGGCTGGAGACGTCGGACCCGGACGGCGTCGAGCGGCGACTCGACCTGCTGGCCCACCACTTCTGGCTGAGCGACGACGGCGAGCGCAAACGCACCTACCTCGGGCGCGCGGCCGAGGCGGCCCGTGCCGCCTACGCGAACGGCGCGGCGATCCGCTACCTCGAGCGGCTCATCCCCCTGCTCGAGGGCACCGACCGGGTGGAGCGGCTGCTCACGCTCGCCGAGCTCTTCCACATCACCGGCGACGTCGGCCGGGCTGAGGCGGTGGCCACGGATGCCCGGGCGATCGCCGATGCCCACGACGACCAGTGGCTCGTGGCTCGGAGCGACCACTCCCTCGCGGAATCGGCTCGCCGCGGCGGACGGTTCGACGAGGCCGGCGCCATCCTCCTGCGCGCGCTCGAACGATTCCGCGCCATCGGCGATGACGCCGGCGCGGCGGACGTCCTGCAGATCCTCGGGACCGTGGCCGCCCAGCGAGGGGATGTCGCCCAGGCACGGACCCGGTACCTCGAGGCGCTCGAGATCCGCGAGCGACTCGAGGATCCGGCCGGGATGGCCGGCCTGACCAACAATCTCGGGATCGTGGCGCAGCAGCAGGGCGATCCCGAGGCAGCGCGGGCCTATGCCGAGCGGGCGCTGTCGCTGTACACGACGTTGGGCGACCGCCGGCGCATCGGGACCTGCAATGTCAACCTGGCCTGGATGGATAGCATGGCGAGCGACCACGAGTCCGCCCGCGAGCGCTGCTCCGAACTTCATCGGCAACCCGAACTACGTCGGCGACGAGATCTACGGCGCCTACGCCGCCGCGGCGAGGAACAGCCTCGTCGGCTGGAATGTCGCCGAAGGCACGGGTGCCGCGACGATCCCGGCGAACACCTGGACCAACGACGGCTACTTCTACGTCCACGTCACCGGCAAGAACGGCGCCTATGACGTGAATTTCGCCGTTCATGATCTCGATCACGACGAACAACGTGTGCGCCGACGTGGCGCCGATCGGGACCGCCCCGCGGTCGGCTCGGCCGGATCCGGTAACGACAGCGTGATCGTCTGGGATCGCAGTCGGATCGCGGGGACCGCCGCCGAGACGACGACCCTCGAAGGCCGCCTCCAGTCCCTCGCCCTGGCCACCGACGGCGTGGTCGTGGACGTCGGCACGAACGCCCGGATCGCCGCGCTGCACGCCCAGGCTGATGCCAACCAGGACTGTGTCTACGCCCAGAACCTGGTCGCGTCGGCCATCCGTGACGTCGTCCGGACCTACGACAACCCGAACCTGCAGTACGTCGTGCTGGTCGGGGGCGACACGTCGGTGCCGTTCTTCCGCTATCCGGATCCGTCCGACCTCGCCCCGGAATCCTGGTTCGTCCCGCCGCTCGGCGCCGGCACCTCCTCCGAGGCCGTCCTGCGCAGCGACCATGTCCTTGGGCAGGACGAGTACGGTGCGAGCACGGTCCTCTCGCTCGGCGGGACCCGCTTCCCGATCCCCGACCTTGCCGTCGGGCGCCTGGTCGAGACCGCAGCAGAGGCGTCGGCGATGATCGACGCCTACGTCCAGGGCACGACGGTCAAGACCGTCACCCCCGGCTCGTCGCTGGTGACCGGGTACGAGTTCCTGACGGACTCCTCGAATGAGGTCACGGACCAGCTCGCCGCCGGCACCGGCGCGACGCCGGCCACGCTGATCAACGACACCTGGACGGCGAACGACCTGCGGGCCAGCCTCCTTGGCCCCACCCGGAATGACATCGTCTACCTCGCCGGCCACTTCGATGCCTCGGCGACGCTCGCGGCCGACCTGCAGACGACGGTCAACGCCTCGGAGCTGCTGGCTCCGGACGTCGACCTGATGAACGCCCTGGTGTTCAGCATCGGCTGCCATGCCGGCTACAACCTCGTCGATGCGCACGGCATCAGCGGCGTCACCCAGACGGCCGACTGGGCCCAGGTCCTCGGCCGCAAGGGCGCGACCCTGGTCGCCGGCACGGGCTTCCAGTACGGCGACGACGAGCTGATCGAGTACAGCGAGCGGATCTACGCCGAGTTCGCGCACCAGCTGCGCGTCGGGACGGGCCCGGTCGCGGTCGGCCAGGCGCTCAATGCATCGAAGCTCGCCTACCTCGCGGCCACGCCCGAGGTCAAGGGATGCACCAGAAGGCCATCCTCACGGCCAGCGTCTTCGGCCTGCCGATGTTCTCGGTGGACATGCCCGGGACGCGCGACACGAGCGGTTCGAGCGGCTCGATCGTGACGTCCACGTCCACGGACGGGGCGGTCACCATCGGCACCCTCGACCTGGGAGGTGGGGGCCCGAATCCCATCCCGACCACGTCCAACGCGGGGCCCGGTGGCTCGACCTATCTGAGCGGGCCTGACGGCGTCGCATCCAACCCGGGCGAGCCGGCCCTGTCGCGCTACGTGGCGAACGTCGGCCTGTCGGGCAAGGTCCTCCGTGGCATCGGCTTCTGGAGCGGTGCCTTCACCGACACGAACGGGGTCACCCCGTTCACGGGCGCACCGGGCACCGAGTTCGGTGGCGCGCAGACGCCGTTCACGTCGACCACCTTCTTCCCGGCCCGGATGTGGGCTGCCAGCTACTTCGGGGACCTCTCCGGTGGGTCCACCAACCTCGTGGTCACGCCGGCGCAGCACAGGGTCGGCACCGACCCGGTCACGAGGCGGCTGTTCTCCAGCCTGGGCCTCAAGCTGTTCTACGTGCCCGCCAACGACCCGATCGCGGGTCAGGCCGCGGCACCCACCATCGGCGCGGTCGACGCCGACCTGTCGGGCTCGACCGTCACCTTCACGGCGATCATCAGCGGCACCGATCCCGATGGCGCTGACAACATCCAGTCCGCCTGGATCACCTACACCTACGGCAACGACGGCTGCACGTGCTGGGCGTCGGTGCCGCTGGTCCGCAGCGCCATGGATCCGTCGAGCTGGTCGGCGACACTGAGCATCGGCGTCGATGATGACCCGGCCGACCTGCGCTTCATCGTCCAGGCCGCGAACCGGGCCGCCCTCGTCGGCATCAACGACAACCAGGGCGCGTACCACTCCCTCGCCACGATCCCGGCGCCGCAGCCCGCCGCGTCGACCCTGGTCCTGACGGCCGGTTCGTCCGGCACGTACGGGGCGAGCACGAGCGTGTCCGCGACGCTGACCGGCCCGGGCGCGCTCACCGGCCGGACCGTCTCGTTCCGCATCGGGACGTCGGTCGTGACCGCGACGACCGACGCCGGCGGTGTCGCCTCGGCGTCGCTGCCGCTCATCGCCACGCCGGGCACCCAGCAACTCACGGCCACCTTCTCCGGGGACGCGACGCATGCGTCGAGCGGCGACGCGACGTCGTTCACGATCACGAAGCAGTCGACCAGCCTGGTCCTGACCGCTCCCGACGCGACGGTTGGCGGGGCGAGCGGCATCTCAGCGACGCTGCGGGCGCCCGATGGCTCCGGCACCGCGGTCGGCTCCCGAACGGTGTTCTTCGTTCTAGAGGGGACCGGTTCCGGCACGACGATGGGCTTCGGCCTGACGAAGTCGGTGACGACCGGCGCCGACGGCACCGCCAACCTTGGCTCCACCCCAGACTTGCCGGTCGGACCGTACGAGGTCCGGGCGTACTTCAGCGGAACCATCCCTCTCAACCCGTGGACCGGAACCTTGACGACGACGTTGACGGATCCGATCTACGAGGCATCGATGTCGTCAGCCGAGGCGTCGCTGATCATCTGGCCGTGGGGCGGGTTCTACTCCCCCGTCGACAACGCGGTCCGCAACACGGCGACCGCCGGCAGCAGCATCCCGATCAAGTTCTCGCTCGGCGGGGACCGGGGCCTGACCGGGATCTTCGCCACCGGCTTCCCGAAGGCGACCAAGATCACCTGCGCGACGAGCGTGGCGGAGGACACGATCGAAGAGGTGGTGTCGAACGGGTCCAGCGGTCTCCAGTACGACCCCGTGTCCGAGCGCTATACCTACGTCTGGAAGACGGCCAAGACGTACAAGGGCTCGTGCTATCGCCTCGACGTGAAGCTGGTCGACGGCACCACGCACAGCGCGACCTTCCAGTTCAAGTAGGCCGCTCCGCGGCCGAGCACAGCGCGGCGCCCCCGGTCGGCCGACCGGGGGCGCCGTCGCGTCGGCGTGGGTTCAGCCCGCCTCGTGCGGGATGATGAGGACCGGGATCCTCGCCCGCGAGGCCACGGCCGTCGAGACCGAGCCGAGCAGTGCGGCGGCCACGCGGCCGCGGCCGCGGTTGCCCAGGACGATCACGTCGTGGTGGCCCGCGTCGGCCGCGGACAGGATCGCGTCCGCCGGATGGCCGGCCAGCCGGTCGATCGTCGGCTCAGGGCCGCCGGCCGCTCGGATCGCGGCGACCGCGGCGGAGAGGTGCTCCTCCGCCTCGTCGAGGGAACGGTCCAACGAGGCGGAGTAGAGCGGCTCGCCGAGCGAATCGGCGGGCTCGTGATGGACGCTCAGGACCCGGATGGATCCGCCCGTCGCAGCCGCCAGCGCGGCGGCCGCCCGAGCGGCCCCAAGTGCGGCGTCGCTGCCGTCGACGGCGAGCAGTATGTTCGAGAGCATGCCGTTCCTCCCGTCAGTGCCTCGCGTGGCCTAGACCCGGCCCTTGGGGACCGTGTGCCAGTACGTCTTGTTGAAGACGATCTTGCCCAGGTGCCACAACTGGTTCGGCTTCGGCGGCCTGGGCGGGTGGTCGTAGTCGAACTGCAGCAGCGTGCCCTTGCCGTCCCCGACCTCGAAGAAGCACATGACCTTGCCCTCGTAGTCGGCATGCTTCCCGGAGGGCTCGCGGCCCTCGATGGCCGCCGCGATCCGCTCGGCCACGATCGGCGCTTCGAAGTGCGCCGTCGACCCGGCCTTGGACAGCGGCAGGTCGGTGGCGTCGCCCAGGGCGTACACATCGGTCCGGTCGCCGACGAGCAGCGTGTGCCGGTCGGTCGGCAGCCAGCCGCCCGGCGCGGGCGCCAGGCCGGAGTCCATCAGGAACGGCTGGCCCGTGTGCGGCGGAACGAGGATGAGCAGATCGTAGGGCAGCTCCTCTCCCTCGAGCGACTGCACGACCTTGCGTTCGGGATCGATCGCCTCGACGTTGAAGAACGTGTGCAGCTCGATGCCCTTCTGCTCCAGGATCGGCGTGGCCATCCCGGACACGCTCTCGATGGTGAACGCGCGCCCGATGGGTGAGCAGTAGTCGAGCGTGGTCCGCTCGCGCAGGCCGCGCTCGCGCAGCTCCGCCTCGATGAGGAAGGCGACCTCGAGCGGCGCCGGCGGGCACTTGTAGGGCATGCCGGCGATGCCGATCACGATGCGACCGCCCCTGAACGCGTCGAGTGCGGCCCGCAGCCGGGCCGAGGCCGCGGCGGTGTAGAAGTGGTGGGCCTCCTCGTCGAAGTGCGGGATCGCCTCCGGGGCGATGCGCGATCCGGTCGCCAGCACGAGCTGGTCGTAACCCAGCTCCATGCCGTCGGCCAGGGCGATCACCCGGCGCGTCTCGTCGACGCGCACGACGTCACCGACGAGCAGGGTCACTCGCTTGTCGAGCAGCGAGCGCTCCGGGCGCTCCAGGTTCGCCGCCTTCTCCCCGCCCATGGCGATGTACATGAACCCGGGCTGGTAGACGTGCGTCCCGGTGGCGTCCACCACGACGAGCTCGACCTCGCCGGCGTCGATGCGCGTGCGCAGCCGCTTGGCCAGGAGATTGGCAGTCAGCGTCCCTCCGACGCCGCCGCCCAGGATGACGATCCGCTGCATGTCAGGGTCCTTCCTAGCGACGCTTCTCGACGACGATCTCGTCGTGGCCGTCGCGGGCCTCGAGGGCGACCAGGCGGTGGCCGGCCTTCTCGACCCACGTGGGGATGTCCACCTTGGAACCCTTGTCGGACGACAGGACGGCGATGACATCGCCGACCTCGGACTCGCGGATGGCGCGGATGAGCTCCATCAGCGGCCCGGGGCAGAAGCTGCCGCGGGCATCCACGGTGCGGGTGACGGTGGTGGCGGTCTCGGTCATGACGGTGAATCCTTTCGCGGTCAGATGAACAGCGGGACGGAGTCTTCGGTCAGCAGGCCGATGACGGTGGCCGCACCGACCGGCTCGCTCATGCCCTCGATCATGTCGTCCGGCGTGAGGCCGAACATGTCCATGGTCATCTGGCACGGGATGAACTCGACGCCCATCGCCTGGGCAGCCTCGAGAAGCTCCTTGGGGCTGGCGACGTGGTACTGCGCGGCGAGCTTGCGCATCATCCAGGGGCCCATGCCGAAGACGTCCATCCTGCTGAGCTTCCGGTGGCTGATCCCCGGGCGCTGCAGCACCGACAGCATCTTCTGCATCCAGTTCCGACCGGTCACCCGGCGCTCGTCCCTGACGAACGCCTGGAGGCCCCAGAACGTGACGAAGACGCGGGTCCGGACGCCCATGGCGGCGCTCGTGGAGGCCAGGATCATCGACGCCCAGACCTTCTCGAGGTCACCGCTGTAGTCGATGATCAGGAACTCCTTGGGGCGCGCTTCGGCGGCGGCCTCGGCGGCGGCCTCGGCGGCGGGCTCGGCGGCCGGCGCGTCGATCGTGGCGGTGGTCATGTCGTGTCTCACTTCCGGCGGATGACGAAGCGGTACACGCCGTCATCCACGGTCTGCTCGATGAGCTCGTTGCCGGTCGCCTTGCACCAGGCCGCGAAGTCCTTGATCGACCCCGCGTCGGTGGCCAGCACCTCGATGACGGCACCGGACGGAAGGACCTTGCTGGCCTGTGCGGTCCGCACGATCGGCAACGGGCAGGACAGCCCCGTGGCGTCCACCGTCCGGGTGATCTCGACGACGCTCATGTGGTGCCCCTTTCGTGGCTCAGATGAAGACGATCTGGCCGTCGCCAGCGTTGATGTAGAAGGCCGCGACGCCCTCGACGCCATCGACCAGGGGGTCCAGGTCGCCGTCGTCCAGGCGCAGCAGGTCCATCGACAGCGAGCACGCCTGGATGTCCACCGCGCCGAGGTCCTTGGCCTGGCGCAGGGTCTCGGCCCAGCTGGCCTGGCCGGCCCTGGCCAGGGCGTCGACGGCCTCCCGACCGGTCGTGCCGGCCTCCGGGGCCAGGCCGTGATCGCGGCCGATGCGATCGGCCCGGAAAGCGTCCAGCGCCCAGTACTGCAGGAAGATGTTGACCGGCTTGCCGAGCGCCGCGGCGCCGGCGGTCAGGACCGCGGCGGCCTGCAGCTTGTCGTCCGTGCCGGAGAACAGGACCAGGTTCAGGGACTCGTCCATGGGGCTCACCTCGGGGGGCTGATGGGGATGCGGGTGGGGACCGGGACGGCCGTCCCGTTCGACAGCGCGGCAAGCCGCTGGAGGCGGCGCTCCAGCACCGCGCGCATCACGCCGCAGGCGACGATCACGTCGGGATCCGTCAGCCGGTAGCGCACCCCGCGACCGACCCGGTCGGCGTCGACGATGCCGGCCTGGCGCATGACCGCCAGGTGCTGCGAGACGTTCGGCTGGCTCAGATCGAGCTCGGCCGCGATGCGCCCGACCTCGCGGGGACCGTCGGCCAGGCAGTGCAGGATCTCGAGCCGGCGCGGGCTGGCCAGCACCTTGAGGACCTCGGCCTGGAGGATGGTGATCTCGTCCATGGCCGCAGCATCCGACGTATGCGCATCTGCGCATCAGTGCCGGTGGTCACGTCCGGCCGGGACCCGGCCCGGGTCGGACGGCAGGGGGCCCCGTCAGGCGCGGCGCGCGCCGCGCGCGCCGGGCGAGGCCCTACCCGCCGATGTCGAGCTTGTGCCTGGCGACGAACGCGGCAGCCTGGGCGCGACGCTCGAGGTTGAGCTTCGACAGGATCGAACTGACGTAGTTCTTGACGGTCTTGTCCGACAGGAAGATCTCGGCCGCGATCTCCTTGTTGGTCATGCCCTCCGCGACGAGCATCAGGATGCGCTGTTCCTGGGCGGTCAGCGCCGCCAGCTCGTCGGTCTGGCCGCCGGACGCGATGCGGCGCACCCGCTCGAGGACCTTCTCCGTGACGGCGGGGTCGAGCAGCGACCCGCCCCGGCCGACCGTCTCCAGCGCGGCGATGAGGTCACGTGCCCGGATCTGCTTGAGCAGGTAGCCGGCCGCGCCCGCGACGATGGCCGACAGCACGGCCTCCTCGTCGGGGTACGACGTCAGCATGACCACCCTGGTGGCCGGGAACTCGGCGCGGATCTCGCGGCACGCCTCGACGCCGGAGCCGTCCGGCAGCCGGACGTCCATGATCACGATGTCGGGCTTGAAGCGGCGCGCGGCGTCGATCGCCTCGGCCACGGTACCGGCCTCGGCCACGACCTGGAAGGTCTCACGCCGGTCGAGCAGGGCGACCAGGCCCTGGCGCACGACCTCGTGGTCGTCCACCACCAGCAGGCGCAGGGGCGGCTCACTCGACGCTCGTTCCGGTGTCGTCATCGATCGCGCGCTCCCCTTGCCGTCGGGACATGGACGATCAGGCGCGTCCCGCTCCCCGGCATGGTATCGAGTTCGAGCCGTCCACCGGCGGCCGCGGCGCGCTGGCGCAGGTTGAGCAGGCCGTGATGGCCCTCCGGCTGTGGCGCCGCGGCATCGAACCCGATGCCGTTGTCGGCGATCTCGAGGACCACGTCATCGGCATCGAGCCGCATCTCGATGCGGACCTGGGTCGCCCGGCTGTGGCGGACGACGTTGCTGAGCGCCTCGCGGGCCAGGTGGAGCAGCTCGCCCCGCGCGTCGGCCGGCAGCGCCTCGACGACCGCGGTCGGGACGTCGAGGTCGGTCTCCACGTCGATCGTGGAGCTCAGCTGGAGGTCGTCCGCCTGGGCCGCGATGCCGGCCACCAGGTCGGCCGAATGGAACCCGGGCCGCAGACCGATGATGAAGCCGCGGATCTCCCCGATCGAGCGGTGGATCGCGTCGATCGCGGCATCGACCCGTTCGGCGGCCTCCTCGGGCCGATCGCGGATCAGCTCCGGGACCTCCTCGAGCGACAGGCCGACGGCGTACAGCCCCTGGATCACCCCGTCGTGCAGGTCGCGCCCGATCCGCTCGCGCTCGGCGACGACGCGCAGGGCGGCCAGGCGGTCGTGCAGCCGGGCGTTCTCGATGGCGATGCCGGCGTGTCGCGCGAACAGCTCGACGACGCGTTGGTCGGCCTCGCTGAATTCGATGGCGCCACGCTTGTCGGTCAGGTACAGGTCGCCGATCGACCGACCCGTCACGGTGATGGGGACGCCCAGCAGCGAGGTCATCGGCGGATGGTGCGGCGGGAAGCCGTACGAATCGGGATGCGCGGCGATGTCCGGGATGCGCAGGGTACGCCCCTCCCGGATGATCACGCCGAGCAGGCCGTGACCGACCGGCAGCGGACCGATCGCCGCCCGCGTCGCCGGATCGATCCCGACGGTGATGAAGCGCTCGAGCCGGCCATGCCCGTCGGCGATCCCGAGCGCGGCGTAGCGAGCGTCCACGAGGTCGCGGACCTGCTCGACGATGAGCTGGAGGACCGCCTCGAGGTCGAGGGTCTCGGCGATGGCCCGCGTCGCTGCGTCGAGCGCCTCGAAGGTGTCCTCGGCCAGGATCGGATCAAGCCGGCGCTCGCGCATGGCAGGGAGCGTAGCAGGGCGGCGCCGGGGGGCCACAGGTCACCCGCTTCCGGGACCATGGTCACTTCCGGCATCCCGGCATGGTCGCGACCATGCCCGCATGGCCCCGTCCTCCGTCTCCCCCGTCCCGCGATGATCGAGCCGCGACCGTTCGACGCGGTGATGCTGGCGACGGACCTGTCCGCCACCTCATCGCCCGCCGAAGAGGAGGCGGTCCGGCTCGCCGCGGGACTCGGCGCCCGACTCATCGCGGTGAGCGTCATCGACCTCGGCACGCTCCGCCTGCCCGGCGGCCGCTACCGCGCCCGGGTTGACCAGGTCCGCCGCGAGCGGGAGGTCGCCGCGCAGGCCCTCGTGCGACGCGCCCGCGAGGCGGGTGTCCGAACGAACTTCCTGGTCTGGGAGGGCGACCCCGGTGAGGCGATCGTGGAAGCCGCCACCGCGGAACAGGCAGGCCTGATCGTGCTCGGCTCGCACGGACGCCGGGGCGTCGAGCGCTCCCTGTTCGGCAGTGTGTCCGATCACGTCGTGCGCAACGCCCCGTGCCCGGTGGTCGTCGTGCGCGGCACGGCCGCGGGCTCGGCCGCCTGAGGGACCCGCCAGCTCGCCACCGATGCCCGCGTCCGCTGAGCGGACACATGGGCGACGGAAGCCCCCACCACCGGCCTCTCCCCCGCCACGTCGTCCGCCACGCGAGCACAACGGCTACGGAGCACCGCCTGTATGCCGTCCCCCGATGGTTCCGCCGCTGGGATGTCCGCGCAGCGAGCGCGGCGGCTCGCGCAGGGAACGTGGCCGGGGGTGGCCTGGGAGGCGGCCCGGGGGCCGGGCGGCACTCGGCGGAGGTACGGCGCGGCCGTCGCGAGGGCCCGCCCGCCCCGCTACTTCGTGTAGACGCCGCCGGGGTCCAGCTCCTCGCGCACGAGGCGCAGCTCCGTCTCGGTCGGCGGCGGCGTGGCGGCCAGGTCGTCGGCGATGCGCACGTCCCAGCCGATGGTGGCCCGCACGTCGACGACCGTCGCGCCCGGGTGGAGCGAATCGAGGCGCATCTCGCCGTCCTCGTCGAAGCGGTAGATGCCGAGGTCGGTCACCACGACCGACGGTCCGCGCCCGAGCCAGCCGCCCTCGCGCCGGATCCGCTCGGCCTGCTCGGCACCGCCGAGGTTCCCGGGCGACGTCCGGAAGTCGATGCGCTCGACGAACGAGCGCGCGCTCTGGCGCATGATCACGAACACCTCGCGGGCGTTGATCGCGATCTCGCACGCCCCGCCGCTGCCGGGCAGGCGCGTCGTCGGCGCCGCGTAGTCGCCGATGACGGTCGTGTTGATGTTGCCGAACCGGTCGATCTGCGCCGCCCCCAGGAAGCCGACGTCGATCAGCCCGCCCTGCAGGTAGAACCCGAACAATTCGAACATGCTGACCACGGCGGTCGAGCCGGTCACGATGGTCGGGTCGCCGATGCTCAGGGGAAGGCGTTGCGGCCGGGCCCCGAAGACCCCCGCCTCGTAGACCATCTCGAGCTGCGGGGCGACCGTGCGCTGGGCCAGGTTGACCGCGATATTGGGCAGGCCGACCCCGACGAAGCAGACCCGCTGGCCCTCGAGGGCCCGGGCCGCCGCGACGATCATCATCTCGGACCGGGTGAACGGCCGGGGGTCGGCGGCGCTCATCGGTACGCGCCGTAGTCCACCGCGCCGGACGGCGCGGGCTCCGACGGCCGCAGCGACGCCTGGCGCTCCGCGCCGAGCTTGTCCATGTACGCTGCCCGGCCGTCGAGATCGTGGACCCACTCGCGCAGCCACGCCTGGACGGCCGCCTCGGACCGGGTGATCGGGTCCCAGTCCAGGTAGAAGCGGTTGTCCCGGTCGTAGGCGCCCTGGACGTACGACGGGTGCGCGCCCCACGGCTCGACGACCACCGCGTCGACGATGAGGCCCGGGATGATGGTCCGGTTCGGATCGGCCCGGATGACCTCATCGGAGACGAGCTCCTCGACCACCACGATCACCCGGTCGGCTGCGAAGGCCGCCTCCTTCTGGCATCCGAGCAGGCCCCAGACCTGCGTGTCGCCAGCGGCCGACGCCCGCTGGGCGTGGACGATGGTGACGTCCGGTCGCAGCGGCGGGACGGCATAGATGGTCTCGTCGCCGTACGGGGAGCGGATCGGCTGGATGCGCGGATTGGCGACCGGCAGGTCGGTCTCGAAGTACGAGCGCAGCGGGAAGAACGGCAGGTGCATCGCGCCCGCCGTGTAGCGCCCGACCATCCCGAAGTGGCTGTACTCCTCGACCTCGAGGGGTTCGTCCGGGATCTCGCCCTCGATCCGGCGGCGGACCGCGCCGAGGCCGCCGACGCCCGGGTTCCCGAGCCACGAGAAGACGAGCTTGCGCGCGACCCCGGCCGCGATCATCTGGTCGTAGATGACGTCGGGCGTCAGGCGCGCGAGGGTCAGGTCGCGGCGTCGCTGGCGGATGATCTCGTGGCCGGCCGCGAACGAGATGAGATGGGTGAACCCCTCGATCGCGACGGTGTCCCGGTCGCGCACGAGCTCGGCGATGGCGTCGCGCATCGTGGCGACCTTGGACTGGCTCACGCCGGCAAGCATCGCACAGCGCGCCCGTCGCGCCCTCCGTAACGAGGCGCGAACGCGCGGGCGGTCCCATACGATGCGACATCGAGTGGCGCCCCGAGTCATGGCCGCTCGAGGGATACGAGGGAGGTTCGCATGTCGTCGTTGGTCGGCGCCGGGGCCGGGTGGCCGCAGCTCGTCCGCCTGCTGCTGTACGTCGCGATGGCCCTGTTCGTGGTGACCATCGTGATCGGCATCCTGAACGGGCTCGATCTGGTGGAGTTCGACCGCGATCAGATCCTCACGCACGTCCACTCCGGGACGCTCGGCTGGGTCACCCTGTCGCTCGTGGCGGCGGCCGTCTGGCTCTTCCGCAGCGACGACCGCCGCATGGTCCTGGCGTTCGCCGCGCTCATCGCCGTCTACGTGGTGGCGTTCTATGTCGGCGACTTCGCGCTCCGCGCGGTGACCGGCCTGGCCCTGTTCGTGGCCATCGCCTGGCTCGTCGTCTGGGCGTGGCGACGCTACCTGGCCGAGCGGACGCTGCCCGGCCTGGCCGTGGCCCTCGGCATCACCACGTTCACCTACGGCGCCGTCATCGGCACGCTGCTGCAGGTCCAGTTCGCCACGGGCACGCCCATCTTCCCGTCCGGCGCCGACGTCATCGGCGCGCATGCCGGGACGATGGTCTTCAGCTACCTCATCCTCGTGTCGATGGGCCTCATGGAATGGCGCCTGCGCGGCACCACGGACCATCCCGTGGCGGGCCTCATCCAGTACGTCGCCCTGTTCCTCGGCGGCCTGCTGCTCGCGGTCGTGTCCCTCTTCGCGCCCGACCAGCTGCAGGCCATCGGCGGCATCTACCTGCTCGTCCAGATCGTCGCCGTCGGCCTGTTCGCGGTGCGCATCCTGCCGGCCGCGCTGCGGGTGGACCGGGGCTCGGCCGCCGGCCGGCACCTCGCGACGGCGAGCGTGTTCGTGATCGTCGCGATGGCGATCTTCCTCTACCTGGTCTCGCAGTTCCTGGCCGATCCGACCCTGCCGTTCGAGGAGCTCGCCGGCCTGGTCGTCGCGAGCGATCACGCGGCGTTCATCGGCGTGGTCAGCAACCTGTCCATCGCACTCGCGCTGACCCTGACCGCGGATCGCCGCGATGGAGGCCCGGCCGTCGAGTGGCTCGTCTGGCTGGCGATCAACCTTGGGCTGCTCGTGTTCCTGGTCGGGCTCGTGTCCGAGTCAGCCGAGCTCAAGCGGATCGGCGCACCGGTCATGGGCATCGGGCTGCTCGTCGGCCTCGGCGTCGTAGCCGTGCGCCTGCGAGCGTCGGACCTGCGCGGGGGCGAGGCCTAGCCGCCGACCTCGCCGTCGTGGATCGCGTGGGCGGCCCGGGCCGCGGCGAGCACCTCGCCCCGGTCCCCCGCCACGGCCTCGACGGCCTCGGCGAAGATGCGCAGCGCGGTCGCCATCTCCGCCTCCGACACGGTCAGCGGCGGTGACATGCGCACGCTCGACTTGCCGCACTCGAGGACCAGCAGGCCGCGCTCGAAACAGGCCCACTGGACCTCCTCCGCGTGCTCGGCCGTGTCGAACTCGACGCCGAGCATGAGGCCCAGTCCCCGGACGTCGCGAACGACCCCGTCGAACCGGGCCGGCAGCTGCCGGAGCGCCTCGAGCGCCTGGTCGCCGCGCGCCGCGGCGTTCGCGATCAGACCGCCCTCGAGCAGGTCGATCGTGGCCAGCGCGGCGGCACAGGCCACCGGGTTGCCGCCGTACGTCGAGCCGTGCGCCCCCGGGCCCCACGCCTCGAGCAGATCGGCCCGGGCGACCATGGCCCCGAGGGGCATGCCCGAGGCGATGCCCTTGGCCGTCAGCAGGATGTCGGGCTGGACGCCCCAGTGGTCGATCGCCCACATCCGGCCGGTGCGGCCCGCGCCCGACTGGATCTCGTCGGCGATCAGCAGGATGCCGTGCTCGTCGCAGATCCGGCGCAGGCCCTGCAGGAAGCCATCCTCGGGCACGATGTAGCCGCCCTCACCCTGGACGGGCTCGACGATGATGGCCGCGACCTCGCTGGCCGGGGCCAGCTTGTCGAACAGGACCTCGTCGAACCAGCGCAGGTCCTCGACGCGACCGTACGGGGCGTGGAAGACGCCGGGCAACAGCGGCCCGAAGCCCGCGTGGTACTTGG
This sequence comes from Candidatus Limnocylindria bacterium, assembly GCA_046566045.1. Taxonomy (GTDB): domain Bacteria; phylum Chloroflexota; class Limnocylindria; order Limnocylindrales; family CSP1-4; genus SPCO01. Next base: position 19,141 of record JBKHXL010000063.1, on the reverse strand, counting down.
CCTTCGACGCGGTCAGCGACACGGCGCCGTACGTCCGCCCGTGGAAAGCCCCCAGGAACGACACGACGTAGGGACGGTGCGTGGCGTAGCGCGCCAGCTTGATCGAGGCCTCGACCACCTCGGCGCCGGAGTTCCCCAGGTACGTGCGCCCGCGGCCGGCCAGCGGGGCGAGCTCGGCCAGGCGCCGGCATACCTCCGGGTAGATCGGCAGATAGAAGTCGGAGGCCGAGAAGTGGATGAGCTCGGCGGCCTGCTCCCTGATCGCCGCGACCACCCGCGGGTGCGCGTGACCGGTCGAGTTGACCGCGATGCCCGCCGCGAAGTCGAGGAACAGGTTGCCGTCGATATCCTCGACCACGAGACCGTCGCCGCGCACCGGGACGATCGGGTACGCCCGCGGCAGACTCGGCGACGTCCAGGCCTCGTCGAACGCGACGTGGGCGCGGGCCCGTGGGCCGGGTAGCTCGGTCACGAGATCCGGCACGGGCCGGCCCGCGGCGAGTCCGGGTCCGTGCGCGTCGTGGGACAACGGAGCACCTCTTGACGAACGGTTGATGCATACGGAGTATGCAGTTTGGATAGCAGCGCGCAGTATAGCCGAGCGCCGCCGCCCGGCGGGGTCCTAGGACGGTTAGGTGACTGCACGCACCGGGATGCCGACGTAGCGTCCGCGCCATGACCACGTCCTTGACCGGCGAGCGGTCCCGCATGGCCGCGCGCGACATCCGCGCGCGGCGCTCCGCTGGGAGGCGCCTGGCGATCACCGTCGGACGCGCGCTGTGGCGGCGCGACCGGGCGGTCGCCGAGTTGCGCTGGGCCGGCGTGACGTTCGTCGTGATCGCACTCCTGGCCGTCATGGCCAAGCTGCTCGACACCGACGACCGCGGATTCGAGCGCGCCATCGTGGTGAGCGTCCCGGCCGCCATCGTCGGCCTCCTGCTGGGCTGGTCCCCGGCCGGCGCGGGCCTGATGAAGCACCGCGGCGCACGCTACCTCCTGGGCCCACTGGCCGTCGGGCTGACGATGATCGCGACCGGGCCGATGGACATGCGCACGCTCGAGTCGCCCTCGGCGGCACCGCTCGTCGTCCTGGCGCTGGCGTATGCGGCCATCACTCCCGGCTACCCCCTGGCCGTGTTCCTTGTCGCGACCGGCTGGATCGGGGCGCTCGTCGCCCACGCCATGCTCGTCGGCGGCGTGGGGCTCGCGGATATCGTCCACGACGAGTTCCTGGTCCAGGGCGCCGTCGACCTCAGCGCCACGACCGGCCTGTACGTCGTCGTGCGCATGGCGTCGCAGGCTGAGGCACTGGCGCAACGCGTCGCGTCGCGCAGCCGCGCCCGGGCCGAGGCGCTGGAGACCCTCGGCGCCATCGTCCGTCGGTTCGACGGGGCGCGAACGGTCCGCGAGGTCATGCCCGAGGTCGTCGATGCGATCGCGGCCGGATTCGACGTGCCGCTGGTGTCCATCTACCTGCCCAGCAGCCCGACCCGGCTGTCGATGGTCGGCGTGGCCGGCTACCACTCGCCCTTCCACGAGATCGATGTGGGGGTCGGTATCATCGGCCGGGCTGCCGCCACCCGCGAGACGCAGTTCATCCCCGACGTCCTGGCCGACCCGGACTACGTCGCCGCCCGCGACGACGTCCGGAGCGAGGTGGCGGCCCCGATCGTCCATGGCAGCGAACTGCTCGGTGTCGTCAACTTCGAGGGGACGCTCCGCCAGCCCATGGGCGCGTCGCATCTGGCCGTCGCCGAGATGGTCGCCCGAGCCATCGCCGCGTCGCTCCACGCGGCGCGTCGCGCCGACGACCGACGCGAACGGCTGCAGGCCATCGAGCGCGTGCTCGAGGTCAGCCTCGGCCTCGTCGGGGACCTGGATCGCGAGCGGACGACCCGCAGCGTCGCGGAGGCCGCCGCCGAGCTCCTGGCGGCCGATTCGGTCCGCATCGCCGGTCGCGACGAGACGGGCGCCTTCCGCATCAGCCACGAGGTGCACGCCGACCCGTCCATGGCCGCTATGCCGGGACGCGCGCTCGACGCGGACGACCGGGCCGCCGGCGAGGCGATCGTCGGGGGCCGGGCCGCCCTGCACGGCACGACCATGGCCATGCCCATCGTCATCGACGGGACCGTGGCGGCGGTCCTCGTGGCCGAGCGGCCCGCCACTGCGGCGCCGTTCGGGGAACAGGAGCGGCGGATCGCCGACCTGCTGGCGACCCAGGTGGCCGTCGCCCTGCGCAATGCCGACCGGCACGCGACCGTTCGCGACGCGGCCGTTCGCGACCCGCTCACCGGTCTGTTCAACCGGCGCTACTTTGATGAGGCGGTCGAGGCGGCCGTCGCCAATGCCCGGCGTGGCGGCACGCCGCTGAGCCTGATCATGCTCGATCTTGACCGCTTCTCCGCCGTCAACAACGAGCACGGCCACGCGGCCGGCGACGCAGTCCTGCGGGCCGTGGCCCAGGCTATGGCCGGCGTCGTCCGCGTCGGCGACACCATCGCCCGCTTCGGCGGCGAGGAGTTCGTGGTCATCGCCCCGGGAGCCGAGACCGCCGAGGCGCTCGTCATCGCCGAACGGATCCGGGCGGCGGTCGCTGCCGTGGCCGTCCCGGTGGACGGGGCCGTCATCCGCATCGCCGTCTCCGCCGGGGTGGCGTCGCTGACCCGGAACGAGCGCGACGGCAAGGCGCTCTTCCACGCCGCGGACTCGGCCCTGCTGGCCGCCAAGCGTGGCGGCCGCGACCGGGTCGTCGCGGTCTGACCGACTCCGGTCAGTCGACGACGGTGTGGCTCTGCTCGCGCAGGAACTGCGCGACGTAGTACATCGACAGGCCGGCCTTGCCGGTCGAGCCACTGCCCTTCCAGCCGCCGAAGGCCTGGATGCCGGGCCACGCGCCCGTCGTCGCGCCGGCGCGGCGGTTCACGTACAGCACGCCGGCGTGGATCCCGTCGAGGAAGCGCCGGACCTCCGCCGGATCCTCCGAGTAGACGCCCGCGGTCAGCCCGTAGATCGAGTCGTTGGCCAGCGCCAGCGCCTCGTCCAGCGAATCGACCGCCGCGACCGCGGTCAGCGGGGCGAAGAGCTCGTCGCGGAAGACGCGGTGCGATGTCGGCAGCCCGCCGACCACGGTCGGCTCGACGTACGTGCCCCGGGCGAGGTCGCCGTCCGTCAGGCGCTCGCCGCCGATGAACACCTGGCCGTCGCGACGCGCCTCGGCGACCGCGGCCTGATGCCGGTCGACGGCCCGCTGGTCGATGATCGGGCCCAGCCAGTTGGCGCGCTGGACGGGGTCCCCGATGGTGATCGCCTCGGTCTTCTCGACGAGCAGCCGGACGAGCTCGTCATGGACCGGCCGCTCGACATAGACACGCGAGTTGGCCGAGCACTTCTGGCCGCCGAACCCGAAGGCCGAGCGCATGATCCCCTCGGCCGCCTCGTCGAGATCGGCGTTGGCCGTGACGATGGCCGGGTTCTTGCCGCCCATCTCCACGATGCATGGACGCGGGAAGGCGGTCGAGAACGAGCGGAACAGGCCCATGCCCACCTCGTACGAGCCGGTGAACACGATGCCGTCGACCCCGGGGTGGTCCTGGAGCGCCTGCCCGACGCTGTCGCCCGGGCCCATGACGAGGTTGACGACGCCCGCCGGGACGCCGGCGTCGATGTAGGCCCGGACCAGCATCACCGCCGACAGGGGGGCCGCGCTGGCGGGCTTGAGCACGACCGTGTTGCCGGCCATCATCGCGGCGCTCGTGGGGCCGGCCGCGAGGGCCATCGGGAAGTTGAACGGGCTGATGACCGCGAACACGCCGTGCGGGCGCAGGATCGAGCGCGTGTGCACGGCGTCGTCGCCGAGGTTGCCCATCGGGTGGTCGTAGCCGCCGTTGTCCTCCATCGTCTGGGCGTAATAGCGGATGAGGTCGGCCGATTCCTCGACCTCGCCGAGCGATTCGATCCGGTTCTTGCCGACCTCGTAGCTCATCAACGCCGACAGGTCCATGAGGCGGTCGCTGATGAGGTCGCCGGCGCGGCGCAGGATGGCCAGGCGCTCCTGCCACGGCACGGCAGCCCACGCCGGCTGGGCGCGCCGGGCGGCGGCGACCGCGGCATCGACGTCGCCCGTCGTCCCGGACGCGACCGTGCCGATCAAGACGTCGCGGTCGATCGGGGTGCGCACCTCGATGCGCTCCGCGGCGTCGCGCCACGCCCCGTCGATGTACTGCTGGTGATGGGCGCCGAACGCGTCGCGCACGCGGTCCACGGCGGCCTCGAACCCCGTGTGCAGGTCCTCGTTGTCGGCGCGCAGCGTGGCGTACGTGATCTTGATGCGCGGCTTCTCGTCGGTGGTCATCGGTGGCTCCTCACGGGCGGACGGCGAGGTCGGGCGGCCGGCGCGCGGACCGCGCGGACGGCCAGGGTGCGGTCAGTCTAGCGCGGCCACGACGTCGGCCAGCGACCCGGCGATCGCGTCCGGGGCACGGCGCCCGCGGCCCAGTCGCTCGCCGCCCAGATCGCCGATCGCGGTCTTGCCGCTGAGCACGAGGATCCCGCGCAGCCCGACCCGCTGGGCGGCCCGCACGTCGGCATCCGGATCGTCGCCGACCATCGCCACCCGGCCGGCGGCGATCGGCCCGCCGGCCTCCGCGCGGATCGCGGCCAGCGCCTGGCGGAAGACCTCCGGCGAGGGCTTGCCGAGCACGCTGGCCCGTCGGCCGGTGGCGTACTCGAGGCCGGCCACGACGGCGCCCGCGTCGAGCGTCGGACCCTTCGGGGTCAGCCACCACGGGTTGCGGTGCATGGCGAGGAACGCGGCGCCGGCCCGGATGAGCCCGAACAGCCGGTCCATGGCCCGGTACGACAGCTCGTCGCCGGCGTCGCCGATGACCACCGCCGCGACCTCGCCGGGCACCGCCTGGTCGAGCGGCACGAGGGCCTGTCCGTCGAACTCGCGTCGCGCGTCGGGCGCGGCGACCACGACGATCGGCGCCGCCGCGTGATGGGCGGCGGTGTAGGCGGCCGCTGCGGAGCTGGCCGTGATGATCCGGTCGGGATCGAAGGCACGCCCGTGGGTGCCGGCCAGGGTCGCGGCCAGGGTCGTGCGGTGCGCCATCGAGTAGTTGGTCATGACCCGGTACGGAAGGCCGAGCGCCTCGAGCCGGGCGACCGCTTCGAGCGAGCCGGGGATGGCCCGGCCCTTCAGGAACAGGACGCCATCCGCATCGAGCACGAAGGCCGCCACGCCGCGCATGGCCGCTCGCAGGGCGGTGGCGCTGGAGGGTCCGGTGGCGGGCATGGACGCGATGGTAGGCTGCCGTCGCGGCCGCGCGCGCGGCGATCGAGGCTGAGGTGCACCGGATGGGTCTGCTCGACGGGAAGACGGCGCTGGTCTTCGGGGTCGCCAACGACCACTCGATCGCATGGGGGATCGCGCAGGCGCTCCATGACCAGGGCGCCGAGGTCGGTTTCTCCTCGATCGAGAGCCTCATCGACAAGCGCGTCCGGCCACTCGCGGCGTCGATCGGCAGCACCTTCGTCGAGCCGTGCGACGTCCAGTCCGACGCCGACATCGAGCGGGTGTTCGCGCGCTGGGGGGAGACCCACGACTCGCTCGACATCCTCGTCCACGCGCTGGCCTTCGCCAAGCGCGAGGATCTGTCGGGCCGGTTCACGGACTCCTCGCGAGACGGCTTCGCGCTGGCGATGGACGTGTCGGCCTATTCGCTCGTGGCGCTCACGCGCGGCGCCCGGCCCCACCTTCGACGCGGGTCCTCGATCCTGACCCTGACCTATTACGGCGCCGAGAAGGTCGTGGCCAACTACAACGCGATGGGCGTGGCGAAGGCCGCCCTGGAGGCGTCGGTCCGCTACCTCGCCGCCGATCTCGGGCCGGACGGCATCCGGGTCAACGCCATCTCGGCGGGACCCGTCCGGACCCTCGCCGCGGCGGGGATCGCCGGCTTCAAGGCGATGTACGGCGCCTTCGACGAGGTCGCGCCGCTGCGCGCCAATATCACCATCGAGGATGTCGGGCGCAGCGCCGTCTACCTCGCCTCCGAGCTGTCGAGGGCGGTCACCGGCGAGGTCCTCTACGTGGACGGCGGGTTCAACGTGATGGGCGTGCCGTCCGGGGGCGACTAACGCCTACCAGCCGAGGGTGCCGGGCTCGCCCTTGAACGGACCGCGGACCCGGCTCGTGATCCAGCCACCGTAGAAGTCGCCCGCCTGGGCCGTGGCGCGCTCGTCCCCGACCCACGCCTCGTCCACGCGGCCGGCGTAGAACGACAGGTAGCCGGCCATGGCGGCGAACGCCGGCGTCGGTCGCGGGTACGACCAGGCCACGTCGTCGATGCGGCGATCGCCGACCGCGAGGTCGTGGTACGTCGCGACGCCCTTCCACTCGCACACGGATCGACCACGCCCGGGACGCAGGAGGTCCATCCGGACGCCCTCCGGGGGCAGGTAGTAGGCCGGTGGGTGGCTCGTCTCGAGGACGCGGAACGCCCGTGTCGAGTCGGCGACGGTCACGCCATCCACGACGACGCGGATCCGCTCCGGGACGGGCTCGAGGCGCGGAGGGCGAGGATAGTCCCACACGGATTCGGTGGCGGTGGTCGAAGGGTCCATGCCTCCGATTCGCGCGGGAGCGCCGGGCGGATGGTCAGGGCGTGAGCGCGGCCGCGACCTGGTCGAGCACCTCCAGGGCCAGCTCTCCGACCTGACGGCCGACGACCAACCCGTCGGCGTCCACGAACACGAAGTACGGGAAGGCCGACAGCCCGAAGGCCTGGGCGATGGACCCGGTCGGGTCGACGGCCACCGGCGGGGTCCAGCCCTCGCGCGCCAGCCACTCGTCCGGCGGGTAGTTCGGCGCACTCGGGTCGGTCGAGGTCGAGACGCTGACGAGGTCCACGCCATCGGGCAGGCTGCCGCGGTCCAGCCAGGCCTGGACGACCGGGACCTCGGCCTGGCAGTGGTTGCACCAGTGGGCCAGGAAGACGATCATCGCCGGGCGACCGGTGCCCCCGATCGTGACCGGGCTGCCGTCGAAGGACGACCCGACCACTGTCGGCGCGACCTGCCCGACGGCGGGGTCGCCGGTCGGATCCTCGAACCGCGGCAGGGACGAGCCGGTGATGGTCGGCGCGGCGACGGGCCCGCTGGAGGCGCCGGCAGATCCCGACGGCAGGGGCGACGTGTCCCCGCCCGCGCCGCCGAGCACGACGGCGACCCCGCCGATGGCGACGACCGCGACGACGGCCAGGGCGGGAAGCAGCCAGCGCGGGCGGGCGGCGGCACGCTCGCGGCGCCGGGCGGCGTCGCGACGGGACTGGCGGGCCTGTTGACTCATGATCGATCACTCCGGTGGTCTGGGTGGCGGATGCGGATGAGCAGGATGACGGCGATGAGGGCAAAGGCGGTCAGGGCGAGGACCGGGAGGCTGATGACGCCGAACGTGCGGAACCACACCAGCGTGCAGGGTGTGGTCGCGCTGCACGCGCCGGCGTCGAGGGCCGGGAACCACTCGAGCGCCGTGTGGTACAGGGCGATGAGCCCGCCGACGAGGGCCAGGGCGAGGGCGTACACCGCCGCAGCGCCGTCACGTCTGGCGGCGCCGACCGCGAGGATGATCACGAGCGGGTACATCGCGATGCGCTGGTACCAGCACAGGGTGCACGGGACGAAGCCCGCGACCTCCGAGAAGAACAGGCTGCCGGCCGTCGCCAGGAGCGCCACGAACCAGGCCAGGCCGAGGGCGCTGGGGGCGACGGCGTCAGTCACGGCGTCCCACACCTCCCCCGCCCCGACCGACACGACGGCGGCGACACGCAGCACGACAAGCGCGGCCAGGACGGCCCACGCCAGCAGCGCAAGGAGCCCGTAGAACAACTGGACCGTCTCGACCGACACCGTCAGTGCTGACCCCTCGTGCGCACGACCGCGCGCCGGGACGTCCGGCGCGCTCCGTCATTCACGCCCGCGGGCCGGTCGGCGGCGCAGTGCCGTGCGGCCCGATCCGGCCGGGCCGGTCGGCTCCCCGGCGTGTCAGTCGTCCTGGTCGTCCTCGTCTTCGTCGCCGACCTGCTTGATCGCCGCCAGCTCGGCGACATCGACGTAGATGCGCCCGTCGAGGTGGTCGAGCTCGTGCTGCAGGGCGCGCGCCAGGAATCCCCTGCCGCTGACGCGCACGGGCCGGCCGCGCCGGTCCTGGCCCGTGACGACCGCCTGGTTGGCACGGACGGTCGGGGCGTAGTAGCCGGCCACCGACAGGCAGCCCTCGAGGTCCTCCTGGGTCCCGCTCGTGCGGACCATGACCGGGTTCACCAGCTCGATGTGGCGACCCTCGATCTCGATGACGCAGACGCGCTCCGTCCGTCCGATCTGGTTGGCCGCCAGCCCGACGCCCGGGGCGTCGCGCATCGTCTCGGTCATGTCGTCGATGAGGTGCCCGAGGGTCCGGTCGAAGCGCACCACGCGGATCGTCGGCAGGCGCAGGATGGGATCGCCCAGCTGGACGATCGGCAGCACGGCCACGTCAGTCCGCCCGGCAGGCGGCGCACCGCCCGATGAGGGTCAGGTGCGAGACGTCGATGGCGAAGCCGCGCTCCACCTCGAACGCGCGCAGGGCCGCATGCACATCGTGGTCGTCGGGGGCCAGGTCCCACGACCCGCCGCAGCGGCGGCAGTAGAGGTGGCCGTGCTCGTCCACCGGCAGGACATGGAACTCCTCGCGCCCGTCCACGCCGTGACTGTGGCTGAGCACCCCGAGCTCCTCGAGGACGTCGAGGGTGCGATAGACCGTTGACGGGGTGGTGGTCGGGTCCACCGCGCGGCATCGCTCGACCAACTCGGCGCCGGTGACGTGGCCGTCGGCGTGCGACAGGACGTCGACGAGGATCCGGCGCTGGGGCGTCCAGCGCAATCCGCGGGCCCGCAGACGGTCCTGGAGCGTGGCCCACGGGTCGTCGGAGGCAGGGTGGGACGAGGGGGCCGATCCGGAGGCGGACATCGTGCGAAGTATAGGGTGGAACGTCGCGAGCGGTCGCAGATGCAACATGTTGCGATTGGCCCGCGACGGGACTATCCTCCAACTCCCACACCGCACGGATCAGGACGGGGCATGCTCGACATCGTCTTCCAGGTCGCCGCCACGCCGGCGGGCATCGGGGTCCTCGTGACGGGCCTCGCCCTCGGCCTGCGCCACGGCATCGACTGGGACCACATCGCGGCCATCACCGACATCACCAGCACGACCGCGGCGGCGGACGTGGCCGAGACCGCGCACGAACAGCAACACCAGCACGTGACCGGGCATCACCACGGCCACGGCGGATCGCCGGAGTTGCGGGCCCACGACGCGGGACCGGGCGCGGCCTCGATCGCGCCGCCGGTCTCGGGCGGGAGCGGCGTCGCCGGGTGGGGCGGCCGGATCGAGGCCATCCGCCTCGGGACGCTGTACGCCCTCGGTCATGGCATCGTCGTGATCCTGCTCGGCATCGCGGCCATCAGTTTCGGAGCGATCCTGCCCGATTGGCTCGACCCGATCATGGGTCGCGTGGTCGGCATCACGCTCGTCCTGCTCGGAGCGTGGGTCCTCTACTCCGTCTACCGCTACGCGGTGGGCGGCGCCACGTTCCGCCTGCGCAGCCGCTGGATGCTCGTGTTCGACGGCGTGCGCTACGCGTGGCGACGCTTCCAGGCGCGGCTCCACGGGCACGAGCACGTCGAGCCGCTGGAGATGAGCTCGTACGGCAACCGGACGGCCTTCGGCGTGGGGATGATCCACGGCATCGGCGCCGAGACCGGCACGCAGGTCCTGCTCATCGCGGCCGTCGGCGGCGCGGCCAGCGCGGGCCTCGGCATCCCGATGCTGTTCGCCTTCGTGCTCGGGCTGCTCCTCTCGAACTTCGCTATCGTGCTGTTCACGACGGTCGGCTTCGTCGCCAGCCAGACCCGCGAGCGGGTGTACGTCGCCGTCGGCCTCGTGGCCGGCGTGTTCAGCCTGGGTCTCGGCCTGATCTACGTGTTCGGGCTGGACGCCGTCGTGCCGGACATGGAGTCGCTCCTGCCCTTCTAGTGCCCGCCCGCTCCTGTAGCCTCCGGGCGTGACGACCCTGCACGGACTCCGCGCCAACGCCGGGCAGTTCGCGCTGCTCGTCGGGGTCAACGCCCTGGTGGGAGCGATGGTCGGGCAGGAGCGGACCGTCCTGCCCCTGCTCGCGGAGGGGGTGTTCGGCCTTGGCAGCGCGACGGCGACGCTGACCTTCCTCGTCGCCTTCGGCCTGGCCAAGGCCGTGGCCAACCTGGCCGCCGGTGCCCTGGCCGACCGCTACGGGCGCAAGCCGGTGCTCGTCGTCGGCTGGCTGATCGGCGTCCCGGTCCCGCTGCTCATCATCGCGGCGCCCGACTGGGGCTGGGTCGTGGCGGCCAACGTCCTGCTCGGCATCAACCAGGGCCTGACCTGGTCCACGACCGTGATCATGAAGATCGACCTGGCCGGGCCGGCCAGGCGCGGCCTCGCCCTCGGCCTGAACGAGGCGTCGGGGTACCTCGCGGTGGCCGGCGCCGCCCTGCTCACCGGGCTCATCGCCGAGCGGGCCGGGCTGCGTCCCGCGCCGTTCCTGTTCGGGCTGGCCATCGCCGGGCTGGGTCTCGGGCTGTCGGTCGTGTTCGTGCGCGAGACGCGCGACCACGTGGCGACGGAGGCCGCCGGCGTGGACCGGGCCGCGGCCGAGCGCCCCGGACCCGCGACGCTGCCGTGGCGCTCCGTCGTGCGCCGGACGACGTGGTCGGATCGGCGCCTGTTCGCGGTGTCGCAGGCCGGCCTGGTGAACAACCTCAACGACGGCCTTGCCTGGGGCCTCCTGCCCCTCCACTTCGCGGCCCGCGGCCTGCCCCTGGGCGAGGTCGCCGTGCTGACCGCGCTGTACCCGGCGACGTGGGGCCTCCTCCAGGTCGGGACCGGCGCCCTGTCCGACCGGACCGGCCGGGTGCCGCTCATCGTCCTCGGCATGCTCGTGCAGGGCGCGGCCCTGGCCATCATCGCGGCCGGCGACGGGTTCGCGGCGTGGGCCGTCGGCGCGGCGACGCTCGGTCTCGGCACGGCCCTCGTGTATCCGACGCTCATCGCCCGGGTGTCGGATCTCGCCGCACCTGTCTGGCGGGCGTCGGCCATCGGGGTCTATCGGCTGTGGCGCGACCTGGGGTTCGCGGCCGGAGCCATCGTCGCCGGGTCGATCGCCGACGCGGCTGGGGCGCCAGCGGCGGTGGCGGTCGTCGCCGCCCTGACCGCGGGGTCCGGGCTGCTCGTGGCCCTCGTCGGTCGCCGCTGATCGAGCGGCGGGCAGTCGCGCGTCAGTCGCCGGCGCGCACCTGGAACCGGGCGAGCGCCCGGGCCGTGAGCACGAAGCCGCCGACGATGACGACCGCCAGGATCAGGATCGAGACGGTCGGCTCGAGGGTGGTGTCGCTGCGCGGGTCGCCGGTCAGGCCGCCGGCCAGGCCGAGCGTCGCCTGGCGCACCGAGAGGTAGCGCGTGCCCTCCAGCAGGCCGGCCAGCGCGCCCTCCCACAGCAGCACGTAGCCGAGTCCGACGAGCAGCGCCCGCGAGGTGATGGCCCCGAGCGCGACGAACGCGCACACGTAGGCGAGCGCACCGACGGCGGTCGCCGTGGCATACCCAACGGTCGTGCCCAGGTCACCCGGCGACAGGCCGGCGACCGCCGGCCCGGTGATGAGGACGGGCGGCACGACCAGGGCGATGGTCAGGGCCGCGGCAACGAGGGTCTTGACCATGCCGGTCAGCCAGCGCGGGATGGGCTTCACCAGCACGAAGACCGCCGTGCCGTCCTCGATCTCCGAGCCGATGGCGGCCGTCCCGATGACCAGGGCGACGAGCGGCAGGACCGTCCGGATGACCAGGGCATCGACGATCTCCGGCACGTCGGCCCGACCGCCGGCCAGCCGGATGATGACGGCGACGATGACCGGCAGCGCTGCGAGCAGGATCATCAGGACGAGCCGACGACGACCCGCCAGCGCCCGCAGGCTGAGCTCGGCCAGGGCCCGGACGCGCATCAGCGGCGGACCAGGTAGCTGAACACGCTCTCGAGCGAATCGTCGGTCGGGGTGACCTCGTAGAGGCGGACCCCGGCGCGCCTGGCGGCCGGCGCGATGAGCGCGCTGAACGCCGAGAACTCCGACGTGCGCACCGCCAGCACCCCGTCGGTCAGCTCGACGCCGAACACCGCCGGCGCGTCGAGCAGCGCCCCGGCGAGGGCGCGATCGTCCGACGAGCGGACGGTGAAGCGATGCGGACGATCGGTCATCAGGCGCCGGATCGAGCGGTAGTCGCCGGCGGCGGCCAGCCGACCGGCATAGACGACGAGGACCGCCTCGGCCAGGCGCTCGACCTCCTCGAGGATGTGCGACGAGAAGAGGATGGCGCGGCCCTGCGCGGCCAGCGTGCGGAGCAGGTCCATCATGTGCAACCGCTGCCGCGGATCCATCCCGTTGAACGGCTCGTCGAGGAGCAGGACGCCGGGATCGTGGACGAGCGCGGCGGCCAGCTTGGCCCGCTGGCGCATGCCCTTCGAGTACGTCCGGATGGGACGCTGGGCGGCGTCGGCCAGATCGACCGTGGCGATGGCCCGGTCCGCGGCGGCGCCGGCGTCGACGATGCCCTGGAGCTCGGCCTCGAGACGGACGAAGGCGTGACCGGTCAGGTGACCGGGGACGGCCTCGCGCTCGGGAACGAGGCCGATGCGCCCGTAGACCTTCGGGTCGCCGAAGGTGGGGCGGCCGTGGATCCGGACGGTCCCGGCTGATGGAGCGAGCAGGCCGGCCAGCAGGTGCAGCAGCGTGGACTTGCCGGCGCCATTGGGCCCGAGCAACCCGGTCACGCCGGGCCCGAGCGCGAACGAGATGTCGTTGACCGCCACGACGTTGCCGTACCAGCGCGACACGTGCTCGACGGCGATGGCCGGCACGACCGGAGCGGCCGGAGCGGCCGGGGCCGGCGTGACCGCGGCGCGCTGGGCGCCCTGGGCCCCCTGGGTGAGGGCGGGTCCGTCGCTCATGTCTGCACCGTCAGGTAGCGGCGCAGGACGATCGCGGCGGCCGCGGCGATGCCCACCAGCGTGGCGACCACGAACAGCGCCTCCGGCAGGTCGGCTGCCGCCACCGCCGGGCTGTCGGGGATGGTCCCGAACACACCCGCGTTCAGCCCGTCGATGAGGTCGCCCGGGCTGACCAGCACGAGACCGCGGGCCAGGTCGCCCGCCCCGAGCTCCGACGTCAGGGCGACGACGATCGGCGGCACGATGAACGTCGCGATGATGACGGCCGTGGCGTAGGCGCGGCGAGGGGTCCAGGCGGCGATCACCGCGGCGACGCCGGCCAGCAGCCCGGACGACAGCACGCCGACCACGAGGTAGCGCGGGATGTCCGGAGCGTCGTCGACGAGTCCGGCGATGGGATCGGCCGCGGCGAAGGCGGCCCCGAGGGTCAGGATGAGCTGCGGCAGCAGGACGATGACGAGCACGGCCAGGAAGAGGCCGCCGGTCCGGGCCAGGGCGTAGTCGGCGCGGGTCAGCACGCGCGAGAAGTACAGCGGCAGCACGCCGTAGCGCTGGTCGCGCCCGAACAGCTCGGGCGCCTGCGCCGCGCAGAACAGCATGACCAGCGCCGAGGTCAGGCCCTGGTAGGTCTCGTGCCGGATGGGCGACGCGTCGGCGACCTGCTCATCGGCCCCGGCCTGGGCCGCCAGCGCGGCGAACCCGACCGCCAGGATGGCCGGCAGGACGGCCAGCCCGAGGAGCACGAACGGGGCGATCTTGGCCCGCCCGCCCCGGCCGATGCCGTACGCCTCGGCGAGCGACCGGCGCAACAGGCCGACCGCGACGACCGCACGACCCAGGCGCGGCCCGTCGTAGCCCTGGTAGCCGAGGTCGTAGATGCTGCTCGACGGGTCGCTCACCGGAACAGCTCCTCGAGGCCGCGGCGCCGTTGCTCCATCCGGACGAGCGGGATGGCGAGGTCGTCCAGGCTGTCGCGGACGACGTCGAACGGTCGCTCGTCCTCGATCGGGACGAGCACGACCCGTCCATCCACGGTCGCGTCGAGGCCGGCCGCGATCAGGGCGTCGGCCAGCGCATCCTGGCGGTCCTCGACCTCGACGGCCAGCACGCCGGTCCGCTCGGTGAACGCGCCGAGGGGCGCGGCGCGGACGAGCTTCCCGGCGTCGATGGCGACGAGGAAGTCGCACACCCGCTCGATCTCGCCGAGCAGATGGCTGGCGACCATGACCGCGATGCCGAACTCGGTGCCGGTCCGCTTCACGAGGGCCAGCATCTCGTCGCGGCCGGCCGGGTCGAGGCCGTTGGTCGGCTCGTCCAGGAGCAGCAGGCGCGGGTCGTGGACGAGTGCCTGAGCCAGCTTGACCCGCTGTTTCATGCCGGTCGAATACCCCCCGATCGGGCGGTAGCGTTCCTCGTACAGGCCGACGTGGCGCAGGACCTCGGCAGCGCGCTCGCGCGCAGCGGCGGGCGGCAGGCCGGACAGCCGGCCCATGTGCGAGACGAAGTCGGTGGCCGTGGCGTCCGGCGGCAGACAGTCCGATTCGGGCATGTAGCCGACGGACCGGCGCAGGGTCGTCCCGTGCGTGCGGACGTCGTGGCCCAGGACGGTGGCGCTGCCCGACGTCGGCTCGAGCAGGCCCAGGAGGATGCGGATGAGCGTGCTCTTGCCCGCGCCGTTGGCGCCGACGAGGCCGACGACGCCCTCGCCGATGTCGACCGTCAATCCATCGAGCGCGGTGACCCCGCCGGGGTACCGCTTCGTCAGCGCTCGGGTGCTGATGAGGGCCATGCCCCGAGGAGTCTAGCCCTCACATGCTGGGGACGTAGTTCGGGTCGAAGAAGCGCTGCGGGTCGTCGTCGAAGTCGAGCTTGCAGCCCTTCCCGCAGAAGTAGTACGTCTCGCCCGCGTGGTCGCTGCTCAGCCCCTGCGCGGTCGCGATCTCCGGGTTGACCTCCATCCCGCATACGGGATCCTTCGCCATCGGTGCCATCTCGAGCTCAGTCATCGGTCCTCCATCGGTACGCGGACAGGTGGTTCAGGCGGCGCGGAAGGTCCGCAGCCGAAGCGAGTTGGCGACGACGCTGACGCTCGACAGCGCCATGGCTCCCGCCGCCAATGCGGGGTTGAGCAGGAGCCCTGCCACGGGGAAGAGAAGCCCGGCGGCCACCGGGATGAGGAGCACGTTGTAGCCGAAGGCCCATCCCAGGTTCTGTCGGATCGTCCGCATCGTGGCGCGCGAGAGCCGAATCGCTGCCGGAACCCCGCCGAGGTCGTCGCCGACGAGCGTGATGTCGGACGCCTCCAGGGCGACGTCGGCGCCGGTGCCGATGGCCACCCCGAGATCGGCCTGCGCGAGCGCGGGGGCATCGTTGATCCCGTCGCCCACCATCGCCACGACCGCGCCGGCGGCCTGGAGCTCCTCGACCTTCGCTGCCTTCTGGCCGGGGAGCACCTCGGCCAGGATGCGCTCGGGAGCGATGCCCACCTGCCGGCCGATGGCCTCGGCGGTCGCGCGGCGATCGCCGGTGATCATCCACACCTCGAGGCCCGCGCGCTGGAGGCGCGCGATGGCCTCCGCCGACGCCGGCTTGACGGTGTCCGCCAGGCCGATGAGGCCGATGGCCCGGCCGTCTCGGGCCACGAGCACCGGGGAGGCGCCCGTGCCCGCCGCCTCGGCAGCCGCCGCGCGCAGGGCGCCGGCGTCGATGCCCGCGTCCTCGAGGAACGCTTCGGTCCCCGCCAGCACCTCGGCCCCGTCAACGGTCGCGTGCACTCCTCGTCCGGCGACCGCCTCGAAGGCGGTGGCCTCGAGCCGCTCGACCCCGAGGAGGTCGGCGTGGCGCACGATCGCCTCCGCCAGCGGATGCTCGCTCCCGCGCTCGGCGCCCGCCACGAGCCGGAGGAGCTCGGCCTCGCTTGCCCCGGGCGCGAGCTCGACGCGGGTGATGGCCGGTTCGCCGCGCGTGATCGTGCCGGTCTTGTCGAGCACCACCGCCGTGATGGCCTGGGCTCGCTCGAGCGCTGCGCCGTCGCGCACGAGGATCCCGTTCTCCGCCCCCTTCCCGGTGCCGACCATGATCGCCGTCGGCGTCGCAAGGCCCATGGCGCAGGGGCAGGCGATGATGAGGACGGCGATGGCGTTCGCCAGCGCGTACGTCAGGCGGGGCTCCGGGCCGAGGAGCATCCAGCCGAGGAACGTCGCCGCGGCGATGACGATGACCGCCGGCACGAACCAGCCGGTCACCCGATCGGCGACGCGCTGGATCGGCGCCTTCGAGCCCTGCGCCCGCTCGACGAGGGCCACGATCTGCGCCAGCGTGGTGTCGCGGCCAACGCGCTCGGCGCGGAGGACGAAGGACCCGGAGGTGTTCATCGTCGCGCCGATGACGCGATCCCCGCGCGCCTTCTCGACCGGCAGGGATTCACCGGTGAGCATCGATTCGTCGATCGCCGACTGACCGTCGATGACGATGCCGTCCACCGGGACGCGGTCGCCGGGCCGGACCCGGACGAGGTCGCCGACGAGGACCTGGTCGACGGGGATCTCGCGCTCGCCCCCCTCTCGCAGGACGCGGGCGGTATCGGGACGCAGGCGGAGCAGCGCCTTCACGGCGCCGGCGGCCTGCCCCTTGGCCCGAGCCTCGAGCCAGCGGCCGAAGAGGATGAGGCCGATGATGACCGCCGCGGAATCGAAGTACGTCTCGTGCCCGACGCCGGCGCCCATGAGCAGGTCAGGGAGGAGCGTCACGACCATCGAATAGCCGTACGCGGCCAGCGTCCCCATGGCGACGAGGGTGTTCATGTCGGCCGATCCGTGACGGGCCGCCTTTCCGGCGGCGACCAGGAATCGGCGGCCGTAGACGAACTGGACGATCGTGGCCGGCGCGATGAACCAGCGGTTGACGTCCATCATCGGCCACGGGGTGCCGCCCGGCCAGAACATGATGGCCATCATGGCCAGGCCGACGCTCGTCGAGATGATCGCGCCGGTGAGCAGCTCCCGACGCTCGGCGGCGTGGGCGGCGGCCTCGGCAGCCTCGCCGGCCGCGGCGTCCGTATCGCTGGCGGCCTCCGCAGCCACCTCGTAGCCGGCGGCCTCGATGGCAGCCACGATGCCCGCCCGGTCGATGCGGGCCCGGTCGAACCGCACGGTGGCACGCTCCGTGGCGAGATTGACGTTCGCCTCGGTGACGCCGTCGGCTCGGCCGAGGAATCGCTCGATTCGGTTGACGCAGCTCGCGCACGTCATGCCCACGACGGGCAGGGTGAGCTCCGAGGTGGTAAGAGGATCCGAGGGTGCGACGTCCGTGGGGGTGCTCATCGAGCTCCCAGTATACCCCCCCGGAGTATATGGCGACAAGGCGCGGGCGGCCGGAAACGAGCCGCAGCGATCGGGCCGCCGGCACATCGGTTCGGTGGGCCTTGCGCGCCGGTGCCCGGCGTTCCTATCATGACTCGCCTGAATATCACGGAATCCGCAATCAACGGGGGAATCCGGCACGCGGGTTGCACGATCGGCCCCTGCCATGACCACGTCCATGCGCGTCATCGAGCACAGCGAGCGTCAGGACGCGAGCCTTCAGGCTCGCGGTCCGGTGCTGTTCGTGGTGGACGACGACGCGGCGACGCTCGAGCTCATGTGCGAGATCGCGGAAGACGCGGGCTGGGCGGCCTTTGGCTTCACGCGTCTCGCGGAGGTCTCACGCGCGCTCGACGAGCGCCGTCCGACCGTCCTGATCCTCGACGACGACCTGCCCGATGGCCGGGGCGGAGACCTTGCGCGCGCCATGCGGGAGGATCCGCGCATGCGTGACGTGACCCTCCTCGTCTGCACCGCCGCTCACCCGATGCGGCAGGCGGAGATCGGCGCGTGGGCGCCGGTCGTCTCGAAGCCGTTCGACCTCGGCGAGATCGAGGGCTTCCTGGCGGCGGCCGGGAGCACGTCCGGTCGGGGCTCGGGACGCAGCGACGAATTCGAGCGGGCCGGGTAGGCTGAGCGCGTGCGCGCGCTCCTGTTGACGAACGAGTTTCCGCCGGACATCTACGGTGGTGCCGGCGTCCACGTCGATGAGCTGAGTCGCCACCTCCGCGAGCTCGTCGAGCTCGACATCCGAACCTTTGGATCGGCTGCCGCCGATGAGCCCGGCTGGCGCGTCCGCGGCTATCTGGTGGCGCATGACCTCGCCGGCGCCGATGAGCGCCTGCGCCCGATGCTCGCCGCCCTGTCCCGCGACCTCGGGATGGTGGCGGACCCGGTCGCGGCCGACGTCGTGCATGTCCACACCTGGTACGTCCATCTCGCCGGCCTCCTCGCACGGCTCGCCTACGGCATCCCGCTCGTCCTCACCGTGCACTCGCTCGAGCCGCTGCGTCCCTGGAAGCGCGAGCAGCTCGGCGGCGGCTACGACGTCAGCTCGTGGATCGAGCGGACGGCCATCGAGTCCGCCGACGCCGTGGTCGCCGTCTCCGAGGGCACGCGCCAGGACGTCCTGCGCCTGTTCGACGTCGAGGCGTCCCGGGTGCACGTCATCCACAACGGCATCGATCCGGACTTCTACCGGCCCGAATCGGCGAGCGACGCCCTGGCGCGGTACGGCGTCGACCCGTCGGTCCCGTACGTCCTGTTCGTCGGACGGATCACCCGGCAGAAGGGGATCATCCACCTCGTGCGGGCCATCCGTCACCTCGATCCGGGCATCGGCGTCGTGCTGTGCGCGGGCCAGCCCGATACGCCCGAGATCGCGCGGGAGATGGAGACCGGGGTGCGTGAGGCGCAGGCGGAGCGCGACAACGTCGTCTGGATCGGGGAGATGGTCTCGCGGACCGACGTTCGTCAGCTCTACTCGCATGCCGCCGTGTTCTGCTGTCCGTCGGTCTACGAGCCGTTCGGGATCATCACCCTCGCGGCGGCGGCGTGCGCGACGCCGGTCGTCGCCTCCGCCGTGGGAGGCATTCCCGAGGTGGTGACCGACGGCGAGACGGGCCTGCTCGTCCCGGTCGAGCTCCGGCCCGACGACCCGATGTCGCCGGTCGACCCGGACCGGTTCGAGCGGAACCTGGC
>JBKHXL010000062.1:0-5890 GCA_046566045.1 Candidatus Limnocylindria bacterium | reverse complement strand
GCCCGCTTCGCCGCCGAGCGGGACCTCCCCGGCGTGGCCGTGTCGGACGCGCACTCGGTGCTCGAGGTGGGCGTCGCGTACACCGCGCTTGACGGCGACCCCTCGACGCCGGACGGACTGCTGACCGCCCTGCCGTCGGCCGAGCTCGTGGCCGGCCGGGCCAGCTACGCCGTCCGCCTGTGGACCCCGGTCGCCAAGGGCGTCCAGCGCCTGCGCGGGAAGGGGCGGGTCCGGCCGCCCACCGCGCCGTGAGCCCCGTGGACCCCGGACCCGGGGGGGACCTCCGGCCGGTGGAGCCGGCGCAGGCCGGGGAGGTATCGTCCGCAGGCATGGACGTCGAACGACTCCCCGACGCCGAGCAGATGTCCCTGGCGGCGCGTCTGCGCCAGCCGCGGACGATCATCTCGATCGCCATCCCGCTGGTCATCATCGGCGTGTTCGTGGCGCTCAACGGGGCGCAGCTGTCGAAGGTCCCGGGCCTCGTCCTGGCGGCGAACCCGCTGCTCATCCTCGCGGCCTTCGCCGTGTTCTATCTCGGCTTCCCGCTGCGCGGGCTGCGCTGGGCGACCCTGCTGCGCGGCACGGGGCTGCGCGTCGGCCTGCGCGACTCGTCCGAGATCATCCTGCTCTCGTGGTTGGTCAACTGCGTGGTGCCGGCCAAGCTCGGCGACGTGTACCGCGCCTACCTGCTCAAGATCAACTCGACGGCGTCCCTGTCGCGCACGTTCGGGACCGTCTTCATCGAGCGCGTCCTGGACCTGTTCGCGATCGCCAGCCTGGGACTGGCGGCCGGCTACTGGTCGTTCCGCAGCGGCCTTCCGCCGGCCATCCAGGTCGTGTTCGGCATCGGCGTCGTGGTCGTCGTGCTGCTCGCCTTCGGCCTGCTCACGATGCGCAACTTCGGGCGGCGGATCATCGTCGCCCTGCCGTTCCTGCCGCACGTCGTGCTCGAACTGTACGACCGCTTCGAGGAGGGCGTGTTCGGCGCGCTGCGCCTGCGGCAGCTGCCCGGCCTGGGCGCGCTGACCGGGGCGATCTGGATGACCGAGGCGCTGCGTCTCTACCTCGTCGTCCAGGCCCTCGGCTTCGCGGACGTCTCGCTGGGCCTGTCGGGCGCGGTGTTCGTGGCCCTCATCGGGTCGCTGCTGACGGCCGTGCCGCTCAGCCCGGCCGGGCTCGGCATCGTCGAGGCGGGCGTCGTCGGCGTCCTCACCGTGGCCTACGGCGTGCCGCTCCCCGAGGCGACCGCGATCGCCCTGCTCGACCGGGTCATCAGCGTCTTCTCGGTCATCGTCATCGGCTCGATCGCCTACGCCCTGTCGGGCAAGCCGCGCGGGGAGAGCCGGATCGGCGACCCCGACGCCGTGGGAGCGTCCTCGCCCGCCTGAGGCCTGCGCCGACCGGTGGGGCCGCCCCGCACCGGGACCCGCCCGTACCTAGGTCCGGGTCGGGCGGGTGCCCCGACCGGGACACACCGGCGCGGACCGCACCGCACCCGACCCGTGCTCGCCGACGGCCCTGCCACGGCAGTGTCACCCGCTGGTACGAACGGGTGATACAGGGGTCACCACCCCCCGGACATCATCGACACATCGAGGCAAGACCGAGCGGCGCTCGCCGCGCGGGACCGATGCCCCAGGGAGCGCCCAGGCACCATGACCGCACAGAACGGCCGAGCGTTCAACGAGTGGCTCCGAGCCCAGCTCAAGGCCAAGAAGATGTCGCAGCGCCAGCTCGCCCAGCAGTCGGGCGTCGATCACTCGACGATCTCGCGCCTGATCCGCGGCGATCGCATGCCGTCACTCGGCACCGCCACCAAGCTGGCCCGCGGGCTGCGCGAGCTGCGCGACGACGCCGACACCCCCCAGTACCTGGGCCTGGTGACGTCCGGATCCGGCAACCCGACCGCTCGCGTCGAGTACGCCCTGCGCGCCGACGAGCTCCTGTCGGAGCCGCAGGTCCGCCAGATCATGGAGTACTACCTCGCCGTCCGGATGCGCCGTTACGGTCGGGCCTTCCCGCCCGACAGCGTGGGCTCCGGTGGCGACCGCTCGAGCGAGCGGGGCATGACCTCCAGCGGCGGGCGCACCGTCGCCCCCGGCGCCCCTGGCACGACGCCGCGCACGAGTGCGTCCACGGGGCACGCCCTGATGCCGAGCTCCGTCCGTCCGATCGGCATCGGCCGGGTCGGCGGCGGGAGCGCCGGCACCACCACGTCCGTGAGCACGGTCAGGTCCGTGTCACGGGGGACCGGCCCCGAGGGCCGCTCCTAGCGAATCCACCTGGGCACGATCCGGACAGCCCTCCACCGTCCGGGTCTCGGGGACTGCGAACGCCGGCGTCTGGGGCGCCGGCGTTCGCGATCCCGGCGACGGCTCGCCGGTGCCTCGGGCTCAGCCCGCCCCGTAGACCGAGACCCACCGACCGGGTGCCGCCTCGAACCGATCGAGCAGCGGGCGCGTCGCGTCGAGGTCCGATCCGCGCGTCTCGGCAGCGCCCCCGCAGCGGCCGCCGAGCGAGGCCTCGAACAGCGAATCGCACAGCAGGACGACCGCCGGCGCGTCGGCCGCGGAGCCGCGCAGTGGCGTGCTGCCGGGCGCCAGGCCGTCAGGCGTCTCGGCGGCCACGGCCCGACCGAGACGGACCAGCGGGTACGCCATCGCCTCGGTGGACTTGAACTCGGGCAGGGACCGGATGGGGACGGGGACGTCGCGGGCGACGCCGGCCGACGCCAGGACCGCGTCGACGCGCTCGGCCGC
Source organism: Candidatus Limnocylindria bacterium (assembly GCA_046566045.1). Taxonomy (GTDB): domain Bacteria; phylum Chloroflexota; class Limnocylindria; order Limnocylindrales; family CSP1-4; genus SPCO01. Next base: position 3,131 of record JBKHXL010000062.1, on the reverse strand, counting down.
GAGCGCGCCGGCCGGGAAGCCTCCATCGGGGTGGCGGGCCGGTGGCAGGTGGGTGACGTTCCAGCCGACGAGCGCCAGCAGGCCGATGGCCGCGACCAGCCGTCCAGGGCGGGACCGGCCGAGCGCCGCCACGCCGATCCCGACCAGCGTGAACACCATCGGGTCGGCGAAGGCGTGATAGTGGTCGTTGGGCAGGCCCGGGACCACCACCGCCAGGCTCGGGGCGGCCACGGCCAGGGCCACGGTGGACCACAACAGGCCGAGCCCGAGCCACCGGACGGCCGTGCCGTCCGGGCCGGACGAGCGCCCCCGCCACGCGACGATCCCGACCACCGCGGCCGTGGCCAGCACCCCGGCGACGAAGCCCGCGGTGATGAGGCCGGCCAGCGGCCATGCGACCACGCGCAGGCCGACGATCCCGAGGCGGACCGGCAGGTCGATCGCCGGCGGCTCGCGGCCACCGCCCAGGTAGTCGAGCGCGGCGCGGGTCTCGCTGAAGTTCGTCGTGAGCTCGTGGATGAGCAGGGGCACGTAGCCGACCAGGACGACGGCCGCGGCCGCGATCCCCATCCGGCGCAGGCCGCGCGTCCCCGCGTCCGCGCGTCGGGCGTCCGCGACGAACAGGCCGGCGACGACCGGCGCCAGGGCGATCCCGAGGACGTGCAGCTGCATCGTCAGGGCGGTCCCGACGGCCGCGACCAGCCACCAGCGCGGCCGTCGCGACGACCACGCCCGCCACGCGCCGGCGAGGGCCACGGAACTCGACAGGGCGATCAGGTTCGGGTTCCAGATGAACGTCGATTCGTCGATGGCGGCCGCGGACACGGCCATCGCCAGGCCGGCCGCGAGGCCGGCCGCCGGGCCGGCGATCGAGCGCGCCAGCCACCACGTGACGCCGACCGCGGCGATGCCCCCGACGGCGATGAGCGCGACCACGGCCAGCGGCGAGTCCCCGCCGGTCAGCCACGCGACCGGGGCCAGCAGCGCGTAGTACCACGCACCGTGGTGGACGTCGCCGATCGATGTCGGCGGGCCGAGCAGCGGGACCACGCCGTCACGCACGAACGAGCGCAGCACGAGCATGTCGTGGCCCTGGTCGCCGTCCCACGTGCCGCGCGTCGCGAGATCGGGCAGGCGCAGCAGGGCGGCCAGGACCAGCAGCCCGAGCAGGGCCGCCGGTTCGCCCCGCTCGAGGCCGCGTCCCGCCCGCGCGGGGTGGGGGCGGGCCGTCATGCCGGTGCCGTCCTGGCCCGGGCGCTGCGGGTCGCGAAGGCCGCCGCCGGCAGGCGGCGCAGCGGTCGCCCGGCGGCGAGGTCGTAGGCGCGCCGCACGTTGACCTCGTCGTAGCCCTCGTCCATCCCGGGCGTCTCGAGGTAGTACGTGACGTGGGCGAGGGCCGGGTGGGTCAGCACGTGGGCCAGCCCACGCCCGCCGATCCGGCCGGCGCCGAGGTGCTCGTGGCGGTCCAGTCGCGACCCGAGCGCCGAGCGGGAGTCGTTGAGGTGGACCATGACCAGGCGGTCGATGCCGATGCGCTCGTCGAACGACCGGAGCCAGGCGTCGAGGATCGCCGGGCGGGACAGGTCGATGCCGGCGCCCCACGCGTGCGCGGTGTCGAGGCAGAAGCCGACCCGGGCCGGCGCCACCCCGCGCGCTCCGATGGCGGCGGCGATCGCGGCCAGCTCGTCGATGTCGGTGCCCAGGCCGAACCCGCTTCCGGCCGAGTTCTCCAGCACGAGCATCGCGCCGGGCGCGGCGCCGTCGGCCTGCCCGTCGGCCTCGGGTCCGTGGGCCGCGGCGAGGGTCCGGGCGACGCCGTCGGCGAGCCGCTCGATGCCGGCCGCGACGCCCGCACCCCGGTGCGATCCGATGTGCACGTTGATGAACCGGGCGTCGAACGTCGGGGCGTCGCGCAGCTCGCTCGCGAGCAGGGCGATCGAGCGCTCGAAGGATCCGGGCTCGGGACCCGCCAGGTTGACCAGGTACGAGGCATGCACGGCGACCGGACCGACGCCCAGGACTCGCAGTCGGGTCCGGAACGCCTCGGCCTCGACCGGCGGCGCGGCCCGGCGTCGCCACGAGGTCGGGTTGTCGGTCCAGATCTGGAGCGCCCGAGCCCGGATCACCCGGGCGCGCTCGACCGCGCGGACCATCCCGCCGGCGAGCGGCAGGTGGGCGCCGAGGCGGCGACCGTCGGGAAGGGTCGGGGGCATCGGCGGCATCGTACGATGCGGGCCCATGGCCACGGACGGAGCGGACACACCGGGCAGCCGGCACGACGAGCTCACGGCGGACGCGGCGTTCACCGAGCGCACCCTCCGGGCGTTCATCCGCGACGGCCGGCTCGTGTCCGTCCCCGCCCGGGAGAAGCGACGCCGGGTCGTCTACCGCTACCTGGGCTCCGCGGTCCTCACCGAGGATCGCGAGTACGAGGAGCGAGAGCTGAACATGGGGCTCGCCCTGTTCCACCCGGACGTGGCGACGATCCGGCGCGGGATGGTGGACGCCGGGCTCGTGACCCGTGAGGGCGGCCGCTACCGGCGGCCGTCGGGGGAGCGAGGGCGGTAGCCGGCGTCAGCGTCGACGCGCGGCGGCCTCCCGGCCACGGGTGTACTCGCCGCCGACCGTCGGTTCGATCAGGCCGTAGTCGCCGTCCTTACGCCGGTACAGGATGGCGACCTTCTCGGTCTCGGCGTCCACGAACACGAAGAACTGGTGGCCGAGCTCCTCCATCGCCGCGACCGCGTCCTCCTCGAACATCGGCTCGATGGCGAAGCGCTTCGTCTTGACGACCCGACGCGGCCGCCCGGGGTCGGCCGTGCCGTCGGCGATCGAGGACAGGATCCGCTTCTCCTCGGGTGGGCGGGACCGGACACGGGGCTTGGACTTGTGCTCGACCGCCCGCCGCTCGACCTTGTCGATGACCATGTCGAGGGCCGCCTGGTAGCTGATCCCGGCGGCGTGGCTGTGGAGCGTCTGCCCGTCGATGACGAGGGTGACCTCTGCCGTGTGCGCGTCCGCGGGGCTCCGATGGTGCTCGTTCGAGAACTCGACGATCGCGTCCGTCCGGTCGTCGAGCAGCCGCTCGAGCCGGTGGAGCTTGCGCTCGGTGTAATCGCGTACGCGGTCCG
>JBKHXL010000061.1:0-12901 GCA_046566045.1 Candidatus Limnocylindria bacterium | reverse complement strand
CTTGTGGAAGGTGTAGGTGTTGTTCGGCTTGGTGTAGATCGCCTCGGCGAGGTCCTTGCCGACCTTGTTCTTGTCGATGTCGAAGGCGGCCACGAACTCGATGTCGCGGACGTGGTAGCCGCCCAGGCTGACGTGCATCAGCCCGGGGACGAAGTCGTCGTCGTCGGCGTTCTCGTAGTAGTAGCGCCCCTGGACGAGGCTGCTGGCGCAGTTGCCCACGCCGACGATCGCCACGCGGACCTTGCCATCACCACGCCGGCCGGAGCCCGCCCAGGTGTTGGCCGGCGTCGCGCCGTCCTTGCCGCTGCCGTTGCTGCCGTTCTTGCTCACGCTGGTCTCCGTTGCTCTGCTACTGGCTCGATGGTGGGGTGGTCGTGGTCGATGGTCGTGCGGCCTGGCGGCGGACGTGGACGATCCGCTGGATGACGGTGATGATCGCGCCGACGGCGATCAGCGCGAGGGCGACCTCGATGATCAGGAGCCCGAGCGGGATCGCCGCCCCGCCGGCGCCGACGAAGCCCTCGTCCGGGACGGTGATGGTCGTCCCGGCGACGCCGCCGATGACGAGGCCGAGGGTCAGGATGACGAGGCGGACCTCGCGGGGCATGATCCCCACGGCCGCCATGCCGCTGCCGGGGCTGAACCCGAGGCCCTCCGCCCGGGCCCGGACGTAGCTGACGGTGAACGCCCCGGCCAGCGCGGCCGCGGCGAGGATCGGCCCGTCGGGCAGACCGGAGGCGACCAGGCCGGCGATGAGGCCGACGTAGACCGCGGCTTCCCCGGCCCGGTCGAAGACCGAGTCCATGAACGCGCCGAGTGCGCTGGCCTTGCCCGTCGCCCGGGCGAGCGTCCCGTCGAACATGTCGAAGACGCCGCCGGCGAACACGACCAGGCCGCCGGCCAGCCACAGTTGCTGGCTGACGAGGACCGCGCCGATGACGGTGATGACGAAGCCGATGACGGTCAGGGCGTCCGGGGTCAGGCCGGCGCGTCCCATCGCCAGGGCGATCGGCTCGAAGATGCCCTTGACCCGGGCACGGGCCTCGTCGGACACGGTCAACTGGCGATCCCGAGGATCGCGCGCTCGCGCGCCGCGACCTCGCCGAAGGCCTCCGGGCGGAGGGTGGCGACGGTCTCGCGACCGACCCGCCGGGTCTCCACCAGGCCGGCCGTGCGCAGGCGCTTGAGGTGATGGCTGACGAGCGGCTGCGACAGCCCGACGTGGGCGATGAGGTCGGCCATGCTCGCCTCGCCCTCGGCCAGGCGGCGCACGATGCGCAGACGATTGACGTCGGCCAGGGCCTTGTGGAACGCGCGCAGCTCGCGTAGCTCCTCGGGCTGGAGCACGATCGAGGCGAGGGTCGAGCGGAAGCGGGCGGGGGTCGGCACGGGCGGGGAAGGTCCTCCGTGGGTCGTATCAACGTCGGTTGATATCAACGGGCGTTGATGCTAGGCGACGGGTCGCGGCGATGTCAAGGCCATCGCGTTCGCCCCGGGACCTTCGCGTTCGCCCGGGGCGGCGTCGAGGGGCGCCCGGTGCGTCGCCACTACACTGCCGCGCATGGACCGACGCTCGGCGCTCGTGCTGCTGGCCGTGTTCAGTGCGGGCGTCTTCCTGGCCGGCCTGGAGCTGATGATCACGGCCGTCGCCCTGCCGTCGATCCTGGCCGACCTCGTGGACGACCGGGGCACGACCGCGTGGCTGGAGCTGCGCAAGGCGTCGTGGATCGTCAACGGCTACCTGCTGGTGTACATCCTGGCCATGCCGCTGGCCGGCCGCCTGGCCGACCTGTGGGGTGCCCGCCGCCTGTTCCTCGGTGCCCTTGCCGTGTTCACCATCGGCTCGGCCCTGGCCGGCGCCGCCCAGGATCTCGACCAGCTCATCGCGGCGCGCACCGTGCAGGCCGCCGGCGGCGGCGTGCTCGTGCCGGTCGGGACGGCCGCCGCGGCGCACCTCTACGGCGGGCACGCTCGGGCCCGCGCGCTGGGCGTCATCGGCGCCCTGACCTTCCTCGGGATGGCGGCCGGGCCGTTCCTCGGGGCGGCCATCCTGGCCACGTTCCAGCCGGACGGCGCCATCATCCGGCAGGGCCTCACCGGGGGCCCCTGGCCGGACCTCCTCGCCCCGGCCTGGCGCTGGATCTTCTACGTCAACATCCCGGTCGCGATCGTGGCGGGGACCCTGGACTGGGCCGCATCGGACGGCTGGGAGACGCCGCACCGGCGCGGGCGCGTGGACGCGCTCGGGGCCGCCACGTTCGGGGTGGCCCTCGCCGCCGGGCTGCTGCTGCTGACCCTGCTCGGGACCGAGGACGTCGCCGGCAGCGGCGTCGACCCGGCGCTGGTCACCGCCGTCCTGGCGGCGCTGTCGATCGTCGCCACGCTGCTGGCCGTGGTGCGCGCCCTGCGCAGCCCGGACCCGTTCCTCGACGTGCGCCTGTTCCGGAGCGTGCCGTTCAGCGCCGCCGCGCTGGTCTCGCTGCTGACCGGGTACGCCTTCGCGACGGCCATCATCGGCGGGGCGGTGTTCGTGGACCGGGTGCTCTACGGCGGCCCCGACGAGCAGCGCCTGGCGCTCGGCGCGCTGGCGGGCGCCACCGCCATCGGCGCGCTCCTCGCCGGCCTGCTGGTCCGGGTCGCGAGCTATCGGCTGGTGACGATCGTCGGGATCGTGCTGTCCGTGGTCGGCCTCGCCCTCATGGCGGGCTGGACGAGCGCCACCACCATCGATGCGGCCGCGGCGTCCCTGGCCACCTTCGGGCTGGGCTTCGGCCTGTGCGTGACGCCGCGTTCGGCGGCGGCCGTCGAGGCGGCGGGGCGGCGTGCGTTCGGCGCGGCGAGCTCGGTCGTGACCGTGGCGCGCATGATCGGGATGGCGGTCGGGCTGGCCGTCCTGACCGCGTACGGCTCGACGACCATCGACGACCTCTCGTCGCGGATCGACCCGAACGGCGACTCGTATCGGCAGCTCATCCCGGAGGCGCTGCGCGACCGTCCGTTCCGGGACCCGCTCGTGGTCGAGGCGCTGGAGGCGTGGGCGTCGCGCGAGGCGGCCGCCATCATGGTCGGTCTGTTCCTGGTGGCCGGCGGCGTCACCCTCGCGGCCACCCCGGCGGCCCTGGCCCTGGGCGGCGGCGGCCGCGGTCGGGCGACGGCCGGGGACGAAGGTGTCGGCGAGCGTATCCTCAGCGACGATGACCGCCCCGACGTCGCCCCCGCCCTCTGACCCGCCGGAAGCGCGCATCCGGCTCCACGCGCTGCGCGCCGATGGTCCCCTGGTGGTGCAGGACGGAGCCGCCGTCGAGCGCCTGCCGGCGCTCCTGGCCGAGCCGGACAGCTTCGTGTGGGTGGACCTCGACCGACCCTCGCCGGCCCAGGTCGAGGCGGTCGGGATCGCGGCCCGCCTCCATCCGCTCATCGTCGAGGACGTCCTGGAGGGCGACCAGCGGGCCAAGATCGAGACGACGGACGGCGACGTCCTGATCGTCCTGTTCGCGCTCCGTCGCGACGCCGCGACGGGCTTCGCGGCGGTCGAGGTGTCGATCGTCATCCGGGACGGCTTCCTGATGACGGTCCACGACGGATCGTGGGACCCATTCGCGTCCCACCACCTGCAACGTGGCGTGGACGTCGTCCTTCGGGGCGGGGCGGGGCACCTCCTGTGGGCGATCAGCGACGACATCGTGGACCGCTACTTCCCCGTGCTCGACGCCATCGGCGACGAGATCGACGCGATCCAGGACGCCGTCGTCGGAGGGGCGACGCCGGAGACGCTCGAGCGCCTGTTCGACCTCAAGCGCCAGCTCATCCGGATGCGCCGCGCGGTGGGTCCGATCCGCGAGGTGTTCAACCAGCTGACCGACCGGGACACGCCCGGGATCGACCCCGCCGAGCTCGTCTACCTGCGCGACGTGTACGACCACGTCATCCGGCTGACCGACGAGCTCGACAGCTTCCGCGAGCTCGCCGCGGCGACCCTCGACGTCTACCTGACGCAGGTCAACAACGACCTGTCGCGGATCATGAAGCGGCTCACCGGGGTGACGGTCCTGCTCGCCGGGGTGGGCGCCATCGCCGGCCTGTTCGGGATGAGCGAGGCGCGCGTGGAGGCGGGCAGCTTCTGGCTCGTCACCGCCGGGATCGTGGGCCTGGCCGGCGCGGCCCTGGTCGCCCTGCGCCGGATCGGCTGGATCTGAGCGCCGTCGCTCAGCCGCAGTCGACCGGGCGGGCCTTCGGCATCGATTCCTCCGGCGTGGCCGGGTCGACCGAGATGGGCAGGGCGATGACCTGGGTCTTGCCGAACGACGCGTTCGGCCCCTCCGAGGTCTGGAGCCAGAGCTCCTCCCGGGCCGCGGCGAGGGCGTCGTCGAGCGTCCGCTGGTCGCGTCGGACCTCGACGATCTCGTACAGGTAGCGCAGCGCGTCGCTCGTCCAGACCTCGACCACGAGGCCGCGCTGGTCGCCGGCCTTGGTCCGCAGCAGCGGCAGGAACATGCCCTCGCGCGCGTGGGCGTACAGGTAGGTCGCGCCGCCCTGGCCGGGCTGGCGCAGCTCCTTCAGGTACATCGCCACGTCGCACTTCGGGTAGCCCGGCGGCCCCATGATGACCGGCAGGTCGATGTCCAGCGCGGCGATCCGGACGCGGCTGGCCACGCCCTGCGGGATCGCCGACCCGGTGGGCGTCGCGCTCGGCGGCGCCGAGGCGATCGGCGGCAGGGTGATGAGCGGGGACGGCGTCGGGTCGACGGCGGGGGCCGACGGCGGCGCGGTCGGGCGGGGCCCCGGCCCGGCGGTCACCGGCGCCGTGTAGGACAGCAGGCCGGCCGTCAGCAGCATGACGCCGAGGGCGGTCATCAGCGCGGGCATGACCCTGGTGCGCAGGGCGTCGACAAGATCGGCCATCGGACGGTCATCCTAGCGCCGACCCCGTCGAGGCGCTGCCGGCCGCTCGTACTGGTACCCTCCGCGCGTCATGTCTCCCCGCCTGTCGATCGTCGCCGGCCTGGTCGCCGGCATCGTCGCCGCCGTCGCGCTGCTCGGCGGCATCCTCGCCTTCGCGCCGGAGCCCGCGGCCGAGGCGACGCCGCTGCCGTCGGTGGCCATCCCGAGCGTGCTGCCGACGCCGGCTGCGAGCCCGTCCGATGCGCCGTCGCCCGCGCCGGACGTGTCGGTCGCGCCGTCAGCGACCGCGGTCGGGCTGTTCGGGGTCGGGGCACCCGCCCCCGCCCTGGTCGTGCCCCAGGTGGGCGGCGGCACCATCGACCTCGCCAGCCTGCGCGGCCAGCCGGTGTGGGTGAACTTCATGGGCACGTACTGCCCGCCATGCGTCGACGAGTTCCCGCTGATGAACGGCTTCGCGGCCCGCTACGGGGACACGGGCCTGGTCATCCTGGCCATCGACGTCCGGGAGGAGGAGGGTGTCGTGGCCGCGTTCGCGCAGCGACTGGGCGCGACGTTCCCGCTCGGGCTCGACCTCGACGGCTCCGCCGCGGACCGCTGGAAGGCGGGGACCGCCCTGCCCGTCCACTTCTGGGTGGATGCCGACGGCATCGTCCGCGACGCGGCACTCGGCGGGATCGGCCCCGACATCATGGCGCGCGGGCTGCAGACCATCCTGCCCGGGGTGGACGTCACCATCGAGCCGTGACGCGGTCGGGCGCGCGCGGGGCCCGCGACGGGCTGGCCGACGTCGTGGACGCCCTGGCCCAGGCACCGTGGCCGTTGCTCGTGGTCGCCGACTTCGACGGGACGCTCGCGGCCGGCTCGCGCGACCCCGCGGCGGCCGCCGTCGATCGTGTCGCGCAGCGCGCCCTTCGTCGCCTGGCCGCCATCGCCGCAGCGAGGCCGGCCCGCGTCCACCCGGTGATCCTGACCGGGCGGACCGTCGAGGACGTGGCCGCCCGGGTGCGTGTCGGGGGCATCGCGTACCTGGGCGACCACGGCCTGCAGTCCGGTCGGCTCCGCCGGCGCGGGCGCCTCGCCGGCCTGCGCGTCACGATCGAGCCCGGGTTCGAGGCGCAGCGGGTCCCGGCCGATCGGCTGGCCTCGAGCGTGGCCGCGGTGCTCGGGGCGCCACCGTGGCTGTTCGTCGAGCGCAAGGGCCCGTCCGTGGCCTTCCACGTGCGCCAGGCGCCGGACGTCGGTGCGGCGCGGGCCCTGGTCCTCGACGCCATCGCCCGGGTGGAGGCCAGCGAGGGGATCGTCGACCACGGCCTCGCCCACTACCGCGGCCGGTCGGTGGTGGATCTCCGCCCGGCGGCGGCGGGCGGCAAGCGCGAGGCCGTCGAGCGGCTCGTGGCGAGCGTGCGACCCGGCGCGATCGTCGTCCTGGGCGACGAGCTGAGCGACGTGGACGCCTTCGAGGCGGTGGTCGCGGCCCGGTCCGGCGGCGTGCTCGGCGTGACCGTCGCGGTCCACGGCGCCGCGGGACCCGCCCCGGCGGAACTGCTCGCCCACGCCGATCACGCGCTCGATTCGGCGCGCCAGGTCGGTCGGTTCCTGTGGCGGCTGGCGGTGGCCCTCGACGAAGGAGGGCGCGTCAACGCAGGGCGGCGGCGCCCTCGGTGATGGCCAGGGCTGCATCACCGACGATGTCGAGCAGCGGCCCGGGGATCAGCCCGAGCACGACGGTCAGCACCGTGGCGGTCGCCAGGCCGATCCACAACAGCGACCCGTGGCTGAGGGCCGGCGCATCCGAGGCGGGCTCGCGCATGAACATGTAGACGACGACGCGCAGGTAGTAGAACGCGGCCGCCGCCGCGTTGAGCACGGCGATGACGGCCAGGATCGTCAGCGGCCCGCCGGCCTGCACCGCGGCCAGGATCACGTACGCCTTGGCGAAGAACCCGGCGGTCGGCGGGATGCCCGTGAGCGACAGGAGGAACAGGGTCATGAGGATGCCCAGCACCGGCTCCCTGCGCCCGAGGCCCGCGAACGTGTCGAGCGAGGACGTCACGCCGGTCCGCTTCTGGAGCGCGGCGATGACCGCGAAGGCGCCCAGGTTCATGAACGCGTAGGCGGCGCCGTAGAAGAGCAGGCCCTCGAGCCCCTCGAGCGCACCGCCAGCGTAGGCGGCCAGACCGACCAGCATGTAGCCGGTGTGGGCGATCGACGAGTAGGCCAGCATGCGCTTGACGTTGTCCTGGGTCAGCGCGACGAGGTTGCCGAGGGTCATCGTCAGCGCCGCCAGCACGATCATCACCGGCAGCCACACGTCCGACAGCGGCCCGAGGGCCTCGACGAACAGGCGCAGGATGAGGGCGAAGGCGCCGACCTTGGGGCCGACGGACAGGTAGCCGGTGATCGGCGTCGGCGAGCCCTGGTACGCGTCCGGCGTCCAGTAGTGGAACGGGACGGCCGCGATCTTGAACGCGACGCCCGTGGTCAGGAAGGCGAGGCCCATGGCCAGGCCGGCCGACAGCGGGGCCCCGCCGGAGACCACCGCGGCGAGGGCATCGGCCACGCCGTCCACCCGGGTCGTCCCGGTCAGGCCCCACACGAAGGCCAGGCCGAACAGGAAGATGGCCGAGCTGAACGAGCCGAGCAGGAAGTACTTGATCGCGCCCTCGGTCGAATAGCCGTCGGTCTTGTGGTAGCCGGCCAGCATGTAGCCCGGCAGGACCATCAGCTCGAGGCCGAGGAACAGGAGCAGCAGGTCGGTCGAGGCCGCCAGCAGCATCGCGCCGCACATCGCGAAGATGAGCACGACCGCGAACTCGGCCACGGGCAGGCTGCGCGGGAGCAGGTAGTCGGGGGCGAACAGGATGGTCAGCACCACGATGGCCACGAACAGCACGTCGAGGAAGGTGGTCAGGGCGTCGACCGTGTAGGCGCCCCCGAACGCGGTCGCCTCGGTGCCACCGACGACGATGGTGAGCACGGCGGTCGCCCCGAGGCCGAGGATGGCCGTGGCCACCGCGATCGGCGACCGGCCCGGCCAGATGAGGTCGACGACCAGGACCGCGCAGGCGGTCAGGATCGCCGCGACGAGCGGCGCGATGACGGTCAGGTCGGCGAAGGTCAAGGTGCGGCCCTGCCTTCCGACGGGCTGAGCGCCGTGCCGTCACTGCCCGGCCGGTCGTCCCGCACGAACGCCCAGCCGGCCCGGGCCAGGATGGCGACCGCGAGCAGGCCGAGCCCGACGACCACGACGGTCGGATCGACCTCGATGGCGGCTCCGCCGGCCCCGGCCTCGACGGTCGACTCGACGGTCGCCTCGACGAGGGTCAGGAGCAGACCGGGCTGGACGCCGAACACGACGATGAGCGTGGCCAGCGGGACGAGGGTCAGGATCTCGATCGGCTCCATGTCGGTCAGGTGGTGGCCGAGACCCTTGAGGAACTCGGACACCTCGCCGAACGCGAGCCGCCCGTACATGTACAGCAGGTACCCGGCCCCAAGGATCATCACCAGCGTGGCGATCGCCGCGGCCAGCGGGCTGACGGCGAACGTGCCGACCAGGGTCAGGAACTCCCCGACGAAGCCGGACAGGCCGGGCAGCCCGCCCGAGGCGAAGACGAAGAAGCCGAGCGTGACCACGTAGACCGGGGTACGCGCGGCGAGGCCCGACATCCTGGCGATGGTCCGGTCGTGGGTCCGCTCGTAGATGACGCCGACGAGCAGGAACAGGCCGCCGGTGATGAGACCGTGGTTGATCATCTGCAGGATCGCGCCCTGCACGCCCTGCTCGGTGAACACGAAGATGCCGAGCGTGACGAAGCCCATGTGGCTGACCGACGAGTAGGCCACCAGCCGCTTGAGGTCGGGCTGGACCATGGCCACCACTGCGCCGTAGATGATGGCGATGAGCGACAGCACGATGATCGCCGGGGCGAAGGTCGCGGCCGCGTCCGGGTAGAGGGGCAGGGCGAAGCGGATGAAGCCGTACGCCCCGAGCTTCAGCATCACGCCGGCCAGGATCACCGAGCCCGCGGTCGGTGCCTCCGTGTGGGCGTCCGGCAGCCAGGTGTGGAACGGGAACATCGGGACCTTGATGGCGAAGGCCAGGAAGAAGGCCAGGAACGCCCCGACCTGGAGTGCCGCGGCGAAGCCCGCCGTCTCGGCGTACTCGCGCAGGGCGATGACGTCGAACGCGCCGACCCACGACCCGTCGTGCGCGCTCTGGTAGGCGAAGGCCGTGGCCAGGATGGCCACCAGCATCAGGAGGGAGCCGACGAGCGTGTACAGGACGAACTTGATCGTCGCGTAGATGCGGTTGGCGCCGCCCCAGATCCCGATGATCAGGTACATCGGGACGAGCACGATCTCCCAGAAGATGTAGAACAGGAACGTGTCCAGGGCCAGGAACACGCCGATCATCCCGACCTCGAGGACGAGGAACGAGATCATGTACTCCTTGATCCGGGTGGTGATCGGCTTGAAGCTGGCCAGGACGCAGATCCACGACAGGGTCGTGGTCAGGACGACGAGCGCCGCCGACAGGCCGTCCACCCCGAGCTTGTACTGGATGCCGAAGATCGGGATCCAGTCGTACGTCTCCATGAACTGGTAACCGACCCGGCCCGGCAGGAAGCCGATGAGCAGGAGCAGGCTGCAGACCCATGTCAGCAGGGCGAACCCGAGGGCCACGGCGCGGGTCGCGCTCGACGACAGGACGGCCACCACCAGCGCGCCGACGAGGGGCAGGAAGGTGATGATCGTCAGGATCGGCACGGAGCTGATGTCCATCGCCTAGCCTCCACCCGCCAGCGCGAGGTACGCGACGGCCATGACGATGAGCCCGACGGCGATACCCAGGGCGTAGTTCTGGACGCGGCCGGTCTGGACGCGCCGAAGGCCGCTGCCGGCCTGCACGGTCGACCGGCCGATGCCGTTGACGGTCCCGTCCACGACCTCCCGGTCGAACCACCACGTGGCCTTGGCGAGGCGCCCGCCGATGCGGATGAACAGCAGATCGTTGAGCTCGTCGAACCACCACTTGTTGAGCGAGGCGCGGTACAGGAACGGCACCCGGGCCGCGATCTCGCGGACCCGCTCGGGACGGGCGCCCAGGTCGATGCCGGGCAGCTCCGCGCCGAACAGCCGCCACGCGACGGCGATGCCGGCAGAGGCGACGGCCACGCTGGCGAGGATCAGGATGCCGTCGATGCCGAACAGCTGGTACTCGAGCTCCCCGTGCCCGAGCAGCTCGACGCCCTCCTGGAAGACGGGCTCCAGCCAGTGTTTGATGGTGCTGTCGCCGAGCGGCAGGCCGAGCGCCATGCCGAGCACGACGGACGGGATGGCGAGCAGGATGAGCGGCACGGTCATGATCCGCGGCGACTCGTGGATCGTGTCCAAGATCGCCGCCGGTCCACGGAACTCGCCCCAGAAGGTGAGGCTCATCAGCCGGAACATATAGAACGCGGTCATCCCGGCCACGATCAGGCCGATCGCCCAGATCCACTCGAAGTGGAGCTTGAACGCCTCGCCCAGGATCTCGTCCTTGGAGAAGAAGCCGGCCAGCGGCGGGATGCCGGCGATGGCGATCGAGCCGATCAGCATCGTCGCGTAGGTGATCGGGATCTTCCGGCGCAGGCCGCCCATGCGGCGCATGTCCTGCTCCTCGTGGACGGCGTGGATGACCGAGCCCGAGCCGAGGAACAGCATGCCCTTGAAGAAGCCGTTGGTCATCAGGTGGAAGATGGCCGCGGTGAATGCGCCGACCCCGAGCGCGGCGAACATGTACCCGAGCTGGCTCAGGGTCGAGTACGCGAGCACCCGCTTGATGTCGGTCTGGGTCATCGCGATGCTCGCGGCCAGGATCGCGGTGAAGATGCCGATCGCGGCGACGATGACCATCGCGTCCGGCGCCGAGGCGAACAGCGGATTGGCTCGGGCCACGAGGTAGACGCCGGCGTTGACCATGGTCGCCGCGTGGATGAGCGCCGACACCGGGGTCGGGCCCTCCATGGCATCCGGCAGCCAGACGTGGAGCGGGAACTGCGCGCTCTTGCCCATCGCCCCGGCGAACACGAGGAGTGCCGTGACGAACAGCGGGATCGGGTTGGCGTCACCGGCCTCGACCAGGATGTGGATCGACTCGCGGATGTTCAGCGTCGCCTCGCCGACGGCGCCGGTGTTGATGAAGATGGCGATGATCCCGAGGGCGAACCCGACATCGCCGACGCGGTTGACGATGAACGCCTTCTTGGCCGCCAGCATCGCCGAGCGCTTGCGGTACCAGAAACCGATGAGCAGGTAGCTCGACAGACCGACCAGCTCCCAGGCCACGAACACCACGAGCCAGCTGTCGGACAGGACCAGCAGCAGCATGCTGAACATGAACAGGTTCAGGTAGGCGAAGAAGCGCCAGTAGCCCGGGTCGTGGCTCATGTACCCGATCGAGTACACGTGCACCAGCAGGCCGACGGTCGTGACGACGATGAGCAGGCAGGCCGTCAGCGGGTCGATGAACAGCCCGACGTCGACGACGAACTCCCCGGCCGGGATCCAGGTGAACAGCGAGATCGCGTAGCCGCGCGTGTCCTCGCTGCCCTCGATGAGGGGCGCGGCCCCGGTCAGCACGTCGATGACCAGGCCCATGGCGATGAGCCACACCGCACCGATGGCGAGGACCGGGAGCCAGTGCGCCTGCTTGTGCAGGCGCCGGCCGATCAGCGCGGTGATGGCGAAGCCGGCCAGCGGCAGGACGAGCAGCAGCGGCGCGAGGCCCTCGATGCCGGTCATCGGGGCCGACCGCCGCGCGTCGCCGATCCGTTCGACACGACCCTCACCGCCGCATCGCGTCGTACTCGTCGACGAGCGGCGTGCGCTTGTTGCGGTAGATGGCCATCACGATGGCCAGGCCGACCGTCGCCTCGGCCGCGGCCACGGCCATGACCATCAGCGCGATGACCGAGGCCTGCGCACCGAGGGCCGGGATGAACGCCCCGAAGGCGACGATGGCCAGGTTCACGCCGTTGAGCATCAGCTCGATCGACATCAGCATGCTGATCGCGTTGCGGCGGGCGAGGAACCCGAACGAGCCGATGGCGAACAGCATCCCGGACAGGATCAGGTAGGCGTCGAGGCTGTCGCTCACGACGGCCCGCCGGGCTCACGCTTGGCCAGGAACACGCCGCCGATCACCGCTGCCAGGAGCAGGACGCTGACGACCTCGAAGGCCAGGATGAAGTCCGAGAAGAGGACCTGGGCCAGGGAGGTCGTGGCCAGCCTGACGCGCTCGCCGACCTCGCCCCACTCGGTCGCCGAGATGGCCAGGGCGATGACCACGGCGACGATGACCGAGGCGATGGCCGCGCCGCCCGCCTGGGTCTGGAAGACCAGCCGGGCCGGCGCGTCCTTGGTCTGGGTCAGCATGATGGCGAACAGGATCAGGACGCTGATGGCGCCGATGTAGACGATGACCTGGGCGGCCCCGATGAGCGGCGAGCCGAGGATCACGTAGATCCCGGCCAGCGCCCCGAAGCACACGATCATGGCCAGGCCGCAGCGGATGATGTCGCGCATCGTCACGACCAGCAGGCCGGAGCCGATCATGATCGCGGCGAAGATCCAGAACAGCGCATCCTCCCAGTCCTGGCCGAGGACGACCAGCATCAGGACGGCGACGGACAGCACGCCGCCCATGACGGCGAGGCCGAGGAGCGCGGGCAGGATCCGACGCAGCATGCTCGGCTGCGCCTACTCGTGCCCGCCGGGCCCCAGCGCGGCGACGGCACCGTGTCCGTTGCCGTTCGCATGGCCGTGGGCGTGGCCGTGGTGGTCGCCGGTGCCGCCGGCGGCGATCCCGCCGAGCGTGGGCGGCAGGACGGGGAGCATCCGGCTGGTGTCGACGAGGCGACCCTCGGCGGCCGCTCGGGTCGCCCAGTCGCGCTCGCGCCGGATGTAGGTGACCTCGGTCTCGCGATCGATCGCGGCGAGGGCCATCAGGTCGATG
>JBKHXL010000060.1:0-10366 GCA_046566045.1 Candidatus Limnocylindria bacterium | reverse complement strand
TAGCAGCCCCTGGTTGATGTAGTACCGGACGGTGCGCGGCGTGACGCCGGCCAGGTCGGCCAGCTCGGTCAGGGAGTAGCGGGGCGTCCCGGTGTCGTTCATGTCGGCGAATGTATCAGTGCTACGTTCCACTGTCAAGACTACCTGGTCCAGTCGTGGCCTGATGTCCCTTTGTGCCCGCCGGAACACACCCCCTTCGAAGTGATGTCCATCCGCTGCATCAGCGGCGGATGGCTGAGGCTCGTGGCGGATGGCTGAGGCTCGTGGGGCGGATGGCTCAGGCTCGTGGCGGTCGACGCGCCACGGCGCCGGCGCGCGCGAGTCGGATGCACCTTGGAAGACGCCGGCTCGCTGGCTGGATGATGCAGGAGAGTGGCATCACTCCAGCGGCGGATCGTCCAGCGCCAGCAAAAGGACATCAGCCCCCGGCGCGCGGCGCGCGACCGCGGCCAGGGCGCGCGGCGGAGCGTGGCGGCGCGCGGCGGTCACGGCGGCGGACTCGGCGGACACGGCGCGCGGCGGAGCGTGGCGGCGCGCGGCGGACACGGCGGCGGACTCGGCGGACAAGACACCCGGGGCCGATGATCCCGCGACACCGGACCCCGGCCGATGACCACGCGACGTTACGCTATCGCCATGACCGATCACACCGCCGCCGCCGCTGCCACCACCAGTGCTGCCACCACCGCCGCCCACGCCGCCGCTGCCACCACCACTGCTGCCACCACCACTGCCGCCGCCGCCACCGCCCTCCCCCGCATCGCCGATCGCGAGCTCCTCCGCCGCACGACCGAGCTTGCCCTCGGCTTCCTCGAATCCCTGGACGAGCGCCCGGTCGCCGCGACGGCCACCCGCGACGACCTCCTGGCGTCGCTCGGCGGTCCCCTGCCCCGCTCCGGCGAGGCGCCGACGGCCGTCATCGAGCACCTCGCCGCCGCCGCCGACCCGGGCCTCATCGCGATCCCCGGCCCGCGCTACTTCGGCTTCGTGATCGGCGGCTCGCTCCCGGCCGCGCTTGCCGCGGACTGGCTGACCTCCACCTGGGACCAGAACGCGGGGATCTTCGCGTGCGGCCCGGCCGCCTCGGTCGTCGAGGAGGTCGCCGGCGACTGGCTCGTCGGCCTGCTCGGCCTGCCGGCCGGCACCAGCGTCGGCT
This sequence comes from Candidatus Limnocylindria bacterium, assembly GCA_046566045.1. Classification (GTDB taxonomy): domain Bacteria; phylum Chloroflexota; class Limnocylindria; order Limnocylindrales; family CSP1-4; genus SPCO01. Next base: position 9,210 of record JBKHXL010000060.1, on the reverse strand, counting down.
TCACCACCGGCTGCCAGATGGCGCACGTGACGTGCCTCGCGGCCGCCCGCCACGCGGTCCTCGCCCGGGCCGGCTGGGACGTCGAGAATGACGGCCTCGTCGGGGCGCCGGCGATCACGGTCATCGTCGGCTCGGAGGCCCACGCGACCATCCCGACCGCCCTCCAGTACCTCGGGCTCGGGCGAGCCCGGGTGACCCCGGTCGACAGCGACGACCAGGGCCGCATCCGGCTCGACGCCCTCGAGGCCGCCCTTCCCACCGACGGCCGCCCGCTCATCGTCTCGCTCCAGGCCGGCAACGTGAACACCGGCTCGTTCGATCCGATCGGTCCCGCCATCGACCTCATCCGCGCCCGCTGCCCCGAGGCGTGGATCCACATCGACGGCGCCTTCGGGCTGTGGGCGGCCGCCGCCCCGGATCGCCGCCACCTCCTCGACGGCCACGAGAACGCCGATTCGTGGGCGACCGACGGCCACAAGTGGCTGAACGTGCCGTACGACTCCGGTTTCGCCTTCGTCCGTGACCCCGCGCAGCACCAGGCCGCCATGTCTCCGCCGAGCGCGGCCTACATCGCCTACGGTACGGCCGAACGCGACGAGTTCCGCTGGGTCCCCGAGTACTCCCGTCGCGCTCGAGGCTTCGCCGCCTGGGCGGCCCTGCGCTCGCTCGGCTCGGACGGCGTCGCGGCGATGATCGAGCGCGGCTGCGCCCACGCCACCCGGATGGCCGCGGCGCTCCGTGCCGCCGGCGACGGCATCGAGATCCTCAACGACGTCGTGCTCGACCAGGTGCTCGTGCGCTTCCGGGCGGCCGACGGCAGCCCGGCCGGCGCCGACGATCGGACGCGTCGGGTCGTCGCCGCGGTGCAGGACGACGGCACGTGCTGGCTGGGCAGCACCGTCTGGCACGGCATGGCGGCGATGCGCATCTCGATCGTCAACTGGGCCACCAGCGACGAGGACATCGACCGCTCCGCCGCGGCCATCATCGCGGCCGCGCGCCGGACCGACTGAGCCTCAGTACGCGTCGCGGTAGCGGCGCGCGACCTCGGCCGGGTCGGCGGCCGCCGCCAGGTCGATCTCGGCGCGCTTGACCGCCACGTACGACTCGTACATCACGGGCGGCAGCCAGGCTCGGGCGCGCTCATCGGCGGCGAGCGCCTCGAGCGCTTCGGTCAGGCTGGCGGGCAGCGGCACGATCCCGAGGTCGGCCCGTTCCTCGTCGGTCAGGTCGGCCGGATCCCGGTCGCACGCGGCGGGCAACGGCAGCTCGTCGCGGATGCCCTCGAGCCCCGCCCGCACCAGCGCCCCGATGACCATGTACGGGCTGGCGCTCGCGTCGGGCGGTCGGAGCTCCATGTTGAAGCCACGCGCCCTGGCCGCGGGATCCTGGCTCGGCGACGGGCAGATGCGGATGGCCGCCTCGCGGTTCTGCACCCCGAAGCTCGCGAAGCCGCAGCTCCAGTGGTGGGGGCCGAGGCGGTAGTACGAGACCGGGCTCGGCGCCACGAGCGCAGTCATCGCCCGCATGTGGCGCAGGACCCCGGCGATGAAGCGCTGGGCCACGACGCTCGCGCCGGCCACGCCGTCCGGGTCGTGGGCCGCGTTCCGCCCGTCGGCGTCGAGGAAGCTGAAGTGGACGTGTGCCCCGTTGCCAACCCCGTCGAGGCTCGGCTTGGGACTGAACGTGGCCCGCGCACCCCGGCGACGAGCCACCTCGCGGATGAGCTCGCGCGTGATGATCGCCCGGTCGCCCGCCATCGAGCCCACCCCGGGCGCGGTCGTCACCTCGTACTGGAGGTAGCCGTACTCGGGCTCGATGGTCTCGGGCGAGACGCCGGCCTCGGTCAGGGCCGCCGCGATGTCGCCGGTGAAGCCGGCCGCGGTGCGGACCGTCTCAAGCGAGAACGGCGGGGCGTCGGGCAGCCCGGACCCGACCAGCGTGAACTCGTGCTCGAAGGCGGCCGTGAGCTCGAGCCCGGTCTCGGCCCGGAAGTCGTCGAGCGCCGCGTTCATGAACCCGCGCGTGCAGCAGTCCCAGGGCGTGCCGTCGGGGTTGCGCGAATCGCACATGACCAGGTGGAAGGCCGAGACGTCGTCCCACAGGTCCACGCGCGTCCGGGTCGCCGCGACCGGGACCTGGCGGACCTCCTGCATCGGACCCCACGGATTCGGCGCGATGTCGGCGAAGGGCGTGAGCGCCTGCCCCGCCACGGCCCAGCCGAGCCCATCTGCCAAGCGCCCCTCGAGCTCCGCCAGCGGCACGCCCCGGACCCGGGTCAGCCCGACGTAGTCGCTCCAGCCCAGCTGCACGATCTCGCGGTGGTCCATGTCCTCCCTATGTCCCTTCTGCTGCGCCAGGGGCCGGCGCGCCGTCCGGGTCGCCAGCCGGGGTGTCCGCGCCCGTTCCGAGGTAGGCCGCCTGGACGGCAGGGTCGGCGACGACCTCGCGCGGCCCGCCGACGGCGATGGTGCGGCCGGTCTCCAGGACCTGGATGCGGTCGCACAGGCGGGTGATCAGGTGCAGGTCGTGGTCCACGATGATGACGGCGCAGCCGCGGTGGCGCGCGATGGCCCGGATGCTCTCGAGCAACACGTCCGATTCCGCCTCGTTCATGCCGGCGGCGGGCTCGTCGAGCAGGACGACCGACGGCCGGGTGGCCAGCGCGCGAGAGATCTCGAGGCGGCGCTGCTTGCCGTACGACAGGGTGTCGGCCTCGCTGTCGGCGAGGTCGGCCAGGTCGAGCGAGGCGAGCAGCCGGTCGACCTCCTCGCGGCGCGCGCCGTGCGGGGCCATGACGTTCTCGCGCAGGGTCAGGTGGTCGAACAGGCGGATGTTCTGGAAGGTCCGGGTGATCCCGCGGCGGGCGGTCAGGTGGGCCGGCCGGCCGGTGATGTCGACGCCCCCGAGCGTGACCCGCCCCACATCCGGTTCGGTCACGCCCGACAGGATGTTGAGCAGGGTGCTCTTGCCCGAGCCGTTCGGCCCGATGACCCCCAGGATCTCGCCGGCCCGGATCTCGACGTCGACGCCGTCGAGCGCCTGGACGCCGCCGAAGGCCTTGGCGATGCCGCGGCCGGTCAGCAGCGGGCCGTCGACGGCTGGCGACAGGGCCGAGGCGGTGGAGGTGGGCAAGGGCGAGGTGGCCGGCGAGGCCAGGGCCGCCCGCGCCGTGACCCTCGCGAGCCGGCGCCGGACCCAGGGCACCAGGTCCTCCGCCTCGCGCCGCCCGACCAGCCCCTCGGGCCGCCAGATGAGCGACACGATGATGAGCGCGGCCAGCGCGAACTGGACCGTCCCGGTGATGCGCGGCAACTCGAACGAGCCGATCGAAACCCCCTGCTCGACCCGCGACAGGACCTCGGTGATGACGACCACCACGACCGCACCGAGGACCGCCCCGAGCACGCTCTCGCGGCCCCCGACGACGAGCATCGCCAGCAGCGCGAAGGTCATGGCGAACGAGAACTGACCAGGATCGAACGCGATCACGTTGAGAGCCCACAGGCTGCCGGCCGCGCCCATCAGGCCCGCGCTGAGCGTGAATGACAGCAGGCGCACGCGCTGGACGTCGATGCCCGCGGCCCGGGCGGCCAGTTCGTCCTCGCGCGAGGCGCGCAGGCGCAGGCCGATCCCGGACGCCTTGAACAGCCGCCCGAGCACCACCAGCAGGACGGCCGCCGCGAGCGCGACCTCCGGGCTGGTCAGCCGCGGCACGCCGAACACGCCCTGGCCGCCGCGCGTGACGCTCGCCCAGTTGAGCATCACGGTGTAGGCCACGATCAGCAGGGCCAGGGTCGCCATGACGAACGCGTTGACGCTCATGCGCACGTTCACCGCGCCGACGACGAACCCGAGCACGGCGCACACCGCCCCGGCGACGAGGACCGCGGGAACGACCCCGAGCTCGAACCCGAGCAGGACGCTGGGCAGCTCCGGGAGCTGATCCTGGCGGACCGCGACCGGGATGGTCAGGAGGGCCGTCGTGTAGGCGCCGACCCCCATGAACGCCACGTGCCCGAACGACAGGATCCCGCTGTTGCCGATGAACAGCTGGAGCGAGGTCACGAGCGCTACGTTGACCAGCAGGACGACCGCCGTGGCGGTCAGCGTCCGATCGCCGGTCAGGACGAGGACGACCGTGAGGGCGAGCAGGAGCAGGCTGGTCAGGGCGCCGCCTGCCAGGGCGTCCCGGCGGGTCGGGTCGATGGCCTCGAACCGGCCGGCGAGCGCGGTCACACCTTCACCTCGACGTGACGACCGAGGAGTCCCTGCGGGCGGGCGTACAGCACGACGGCCACGGCGACCAGCGCGATGGCGAACTGGAACGGCACGACCGAGCTCGGCAGGTAGGCCTGGAGCAGGACCTCGAGCGCCCCGAACACGAACGCGCCGATGACCGCGCCCGGGATGCTCCCGAGGCCGCCCAGCACGATCGCCACGAACGACACGAGGATCGGCGTGAACCCCGTTCCCGGGTTGACCGAGGTCGTGCGCGCGATCCACAGCACGCCGCCGACGCCGGCCAGCAGCCCCGACACCAGGAATGCGAGCGGGATGACCCGGTCCGTGCGCACCCCGAGCAGGCGGGCCGTGGTCAGGTCCTGGGCGGAGGCGCGCATCTGCAGCCCGGACCGCGAGGCGCGCATGAAGGCGACGAGCATGGCCATGGCGGCCAGGGCCACCGCCAGCGTGATGAGCGACAGGAGACCGATGCGGATCCCGCCGATGGCGATGAACTCGCTGAACAGCTCGGGCGTCGGGATGCCCTTCGAGCGCGGTGAGATGACCTGCCGGAACAGGCCCTGGAGGACCTGCGACAGGGCGAACGAGGCGAACAGGAGGGTGACGAAGCTGGCGCCCCGGAGCGGCCGGAAGACGACGGCCTGCATCGCCACCGACGCGGCCCCGGCGACCACGATGCCGAGGAGCGCCGCGACCACGAACGGCAGCCCGGACTGGGTCGAGAAGACCATCGTGTAGCCGACGATCGTGATCAGCTCGCCGTAGGCGAAGTTCAGGATCCCGAGCGTGCTGTAGACCATCGCCAGGCCGAGTGCCAGGAGCGCGTAGATGCTGCCCAGCGACAGCGCGTTGACCAGCTGCTGGACGAGGATGTCGACGGCCATGTCAGGCGGCCCCCGCGTCGCCGAAGTAGAGCCGCCCGAGGTCCATCGTGGCAAGCTCGGCGGCACTCCCCTCGGCGATGACCCGGCCCGACGACAGCACGTACCCGCGGTCGCCCAGCGCGAGCGCCCGGCGGGCGTTCTGCTCGACCAGCAACGACGTCACGCCCTCGTCGCGCAGCTCGCCGATGAGCTCGAAGATGCGATCGACGATGCGCGGCGCGAGGCCGAGCGACGGCTCGTCGTAGAGGATCACCCGCGGCTCGGCCATGAGCGCCCGGGCGATGGCCAGCTGCTGCTGCTCCCCGCCCGACAGCGTCCCGGCGACCTGGCGGCGCCGCTCGCGCAGCACCGCGAAGCGGTCGAACATGCGGGCCAGGCTGGACGCCTCCGTGGTGCGCGGCCGCGGTGTCGCCCCCAGGCGCAGGTTCTCCTCGACGGTCAGGCCGGCGAAGATGCGCCGCCCCTCGGGGACGAGCGACACGCCGCGCCGGGTGACGTCCTCCGGGGCGTCACCGGTCAACGACGTGCCGTCGAGGCGGACCTGTCCGGCCGCCGGTCGATGGACACCGGCGATTGTCCGCAGCAGGGTGGACTTGCCGGCGCCGTTGGGCCCCAGCACGACCACGATCTCGCCCCGCCCGACGGCGAGGTCGACGCCGTCGAGCGCGGTGACCACGCCGTACCGGACGGTCAGGCCCCGGACCTCCAGGAGCGGCCCGTCATCGCGTTCGACCACGGGCGGCTCCGTGGACACCGGGTCCGCCGCGCCGCCCGCTACGGGTTGGGCACGAACGACGGGTAGCCGGGCGCCTCGAGGCAGGTGAAGGTCTCGCCGTCCATCTCGATGAGCGCGGCCGGCTTCTGGATGCGGCGCGTCGCCGGGTCCATCGTGCCGGTGCCGCTGACGCCCTCGTACGTGAAGTCCTTGAGCGCCTCGATGATCCTGGCCGGCTCGGCGCTGCCCGCCCGCTCGATGGCCGCGGCGACCATCTTGATCTCGTCGTAGCCGAGGGTGGCCACGACCGAGCTCGGCGGCTCGCCCTTGGCGGCCTCGTAGGCGGTGAAGAACGCGCCGATGGTCTCGTCCGTCTCGGCCGGGCAGACCGCCGCGGTGAAGACGAACCCGTCGAGCGCGGCCGCGCCGGCGGACGTCAGCGAGGGATCGAGGTTGCCGTCGCTCGAGATGATCGGCGTGGTCACCCCGGCCTGGCGCAGCTGGCGGATGAACACCTGGGTGTCCGGCGGGAACATCGGGGTGTAGATGACGTCGGGCTGCTCGCCCAGGCCGGCGATCTTGGTGGCCAGGGCGGAGTAGTCGCCCGTGCCGATCTGGTACGTCTCCTCGCCGACGATCGTGCCGCCGCCCCTGGTGAAGACCTCGGCGAAGTATTTGGGCAGGTTCGCCGTGTACGGGATCTCCGGCGACCCGACGAGCAGAGCCGAGCGGTAGTCCTTGCCCAGGGCGAAGTCGGCCGCGATGGCGCCCTGGATCGTGTCGTTCATGAGCAGCTGGAAGGCGCACTCGCCGATGTCGTCCACGAGCGTGGCGGCGGTGCCGTCGCCGGTCGAGACCGGGATGCCCTCGGCGCACGCGATCGCGCCCTGGGCACTGATGCCGTCACCGGTCGTGCCGATCAGGTAGACCGCGCCGTCGTCGATGAGCTGCTGCGTGATCTTCGAGGCCTCCGCCGGGTCGTTGCGGATGTCGATGGCCTGGAGCTCCAGCGGACGGCCGAGGACGCCGCCCGCGGCGTTGATCTCGTCGACCGCGTACTGGGCGCCCTCGAGCATCGGCTGGTCGTAGTAGGCGTACACGTCGGACAGGTCCGCCGGGAAGCCGATGAGGATCGGGTCGCCGCTGGGCGTGCCTCCCCCACCGGGCGAGCATGCCCCCAGCGCCAGGGCGCCGACCACCGCCGCCGAGATCAACCTGCCGGAACCGCGCATGGTGCCCTCCTCGTCCGATGTAGGCGGACAGTCTAATGGCCGTTCCACCTGGATTGTCAAGGCTTGACTCTGTACTATCTGTTACGTGCAGACGCTCGTCGCCGACCGGATCCGCGAGGCACTCCCCGACCTGCCCAAGGCGGAACGCCGGGTCGCCCGTGCCATCCTGGCCGCCTACCCGGTCGCCGGCCTCGAGACGGTCGCCCGGCTGGCGGCTCGGGCCAAGGTCAGCGGGCCGACCATCATCCGGCTGGTCACCCGCCTGGGGTTCGAGGGCTTTCCCGCCTTCCAACAGGCGCTCCTCGGCGAGCTCGACGAGCGAGCCACATCGCCCCTGCTGCAGTACCAGCAGCGCACGTTCGCGGCGGACGTCGGGGTCGTCCCGCGCTCGCGCCAGGTGCTCATGGACGCCCTCGATCGGTCGCTCTCGGAGCTCGATCTGCGCGCGTTCGACCGGGTCGTCGAGCTGCTGACCGACGAGCGGCGGCGGGTGTTCACCGCCGGGGGCCGCTTCACCGGGCTCGCCGCGAAGTCGCTCGCGATGCACCTGGAGATCCTGCGGCCGGGGGCGCGCCACCTCGAACCCACCGAGTGGATCGCCTACGCGATGGACGCGCGACGCGGCGACATCCTCGTCGCCTTCGATGTCAGGCGCTACCAGCGGACCACCGTCGAGCTGGGTCGGCGCGCCGCGCGCCAGGGCGCGACCGTGGTCCTCGTGACCGACCCGTGGCTGAGCCCGCTGGCGGCCGACGCCGAAGTGGTCCTGAGCGTGGCGGTGGACGCGCCGAGCCCGTTCGATTCGCAGATCTCCGTGCATGGTCTGGTCGAGACGCTGGTGGCCGCGGTCGTCGAGCGGATGGGCCGGTTCCCGGAGGATCGGCTGGCCGCCTACGATCGGCTGTGGGAACAGCAGGATTTCCGGTATCGCGACGGCGAGCAGCGCGAGGAGGTGCGATGACCAGCATCCAGGAGGCCGCGGCGACCGTCCCGCTGGTCGACCACCACTGCCATGGGGTCCTGCGCGACACGCCCGACCGCGCCACGTTCGAGCTCCTGGCCACGGAGTCCGACTGGCCGGAGCCGCCCGGCCTGAGCATCTTCGACGCGCCGTTCGGCGTGGTCATGCGGGCCGAGTGCGCGCCGCACCTCGGCCTGGCGCGCCACGTGGACGCCGATGCCTACATGGCGCGGCGAGCCGAACTCGGCCAGGCCGAGGTGGTGCGGCGCCTGCTGCCGCTGACCGGCATCGAGACCCTGGTGCTGGACACGGGCTTCAAGGGCGCGACCATCCTCAGCCCGACCGAGATGGCCGAGGCGACCGGCATGCGGGCGGTCGAGATCGTGCGCCTCGAGCAGGTCGCGGAGAGCATCGCCGAGCGGACGACGGCGAGCACGTTCGCGGCCGACTTCGGCCAGGAGCTGGGCGTGCGCGCGGCCACGGCGGTCGGCTTCAAGTCGATCATCGCCTACCGGTTCGGGCTCGACTTCGACCCGGCCCGGCCGACGGTGGCCGAGGTGGAGCGCGCCGCCGGCGAGTGGCTCGCCTCGTGCGAGCGGCAGGACCGGATGCGCATGGACCATCCCGTCCTGCTCCGCCACCTCCTGTGGGAGGCGGTCGACCACCGCAAGCCGATCCAGTTCCATGTCGGCTACGGCGATTCCGACATCGTGCTGCACCGCGTCGATCCGACGCAGATGACGGGGTTCGTCAAGGCGACCGTGGATTCGGGCATCCGGATCATGCTGCTGCACTGCTACCCGTTCATCCGCGAGGCGGGCTTCCTGGCCCAGGTCTACCCGCACGTCTACCTCGACACCGGGGCGGCGCTGAACTACACCGGCCTGGCGGCCGAGGCGCTGGTGCGCCAGTCGATGGAGCTTGCGCCGTTCGGCAAGGTGCTGTTCTCGTCGGATGCGTTCGGGCTGCCCGAGCTCTACCACGGCGGTGCCCTGCTGTGGCGCCGGGCCGTGGGCCGGATCCTGGGCGACTGGGTCGCCGCCGACGGGATGGGCGCCGACGACGCGCTGCGCTACCTGCACTGGATGGCCGGCGACAACGCGCGGCGCGTCTACGGCCTCGAGTAGCGCGACGACCCAGGGGCTCGGGGCGCGGGGGCGCGGGGGCGCGGGG
>JBKHXL010000059.1:0-5153 GCA_046566045.1 Candidatus Limnocylindria bacterium | reverse complement strand
GCTGCATCCGGTGTCACGGCGCGGTTCCCCACTGCGCCTGCAACTCGATGACGTCCTCATCCGGAACGCCGACCGACACGTGCATGTGGACGATCTGCCACGCGCCATCCCGCGCCTGAAGGACGGCCGTCGCACGCGTCCGGATCCCGGAGCCGTCCGGGAACCGGTACACCGGCTCGTCAACGAACCAGCCGAGATCGCCGGATGCATAGCCTGCGGGGCTGGGACCAGCTTCGATCGCGAATCCCTCCGTCTCGAAGCCGTAGCGGAGGCGATCGCGCTCGGTGACCCACTCGCCCGGTGCTGTGCCGATGACGAGCGTGGCTGGATCGGTCGACACGAGGCGGTCGAAACTGGCGACGTCGCTCGCTGTCACGCGGTCGTAGAAGTCAAGCATCGTCGCTACGACCCCTGCATCGCGCTCCATCGCCAACCTCCTCTGATGCGGCAGTCGACCTGGCCAGCATAACGCCGGTCGGGGCGGGCGATGCCCATCAGGAACAGTGGATCACGTTCCTGGAGGGACCGACCGTCATGGCTCGGCGAGAGGCTCCATGATGGCGTCCTCGACCCACGCCGGTCCACACTCCGGGCGCTGTCATTCGCATCCGAGCCTCAAGATCGCCTAGGAACGCCTCGCCCGGATAGGGCAACGGACGCGTTCCGCGTTCAGGATGGGCATCGGACGCATATCTGCAGGTGCATCACGCCTGGCCGCTGGTCGGGGAGCGGTCCGGTCGGCTTGCGGACGCGGTCAGGGCGTCGGTGTCGGGGCTGGGGTCGGTGTGGGCGAGGGCGAGGCGGTGGGTCCGGGCGTCGGTGTCGGCGCAGGCGTCGCGGTGGCGTCCGGCGGCGGGGTCGCGGTGGCGTCCGGGGTCGCGGTCGCGGTGGCGTCCGGGGTCGCCGTCGGCGGGGGCGTGACGACCGGCGTGGGCTTCGCGGTCGGTTTCGGCGTGGGTGCCGGAGCGCAGCTGCCGACCCCGCTCGACGTCGCCGGCTTGGACGATCCCTGCGGCACCTGGTACGTCGCCGGTGGCAGCGGTCCACCGGTCGGGAACAGCGCGGCCGAGAGAGCTCGGATGGCGGCGACGTCCGGGACCTGGATCGAGCCGCGGCGATCGAAGCCGGAGCGCACGAGCGGATGCGTGACCACGGCCCGATACGTCTCTGCCCGGCTGACCTCGCTGGCCGCCTCGGCGAGGTCGGGCAGGGCCGACCGGGGCACGTTCGTCTGGACGATCCGGCCGAGGTCCTTGAGCAGCCCGATCGGGTCGTTGAGGAACCCGCCGCGCTCGATCGCGTCGCGCACCCCGGAGATGACCTCCTGCTGGCGTGCCGCGCGGGTGAAGTCGCTCTCCCCGCTGGCCCGCCGGACCCGCGCGTAGGCCAGTGCCTGGTAGCCGTCGAGGTGATGGTGCCCGGCCGTGATGGAGAAGCCGCGCGGGTAGCCGTACTCGCGGTAGCCGGGATCGCAGAACGCGCGGGTCACGTGCACGTCGACGCCGCCGAGGCGGTCGATGACCGAGACGAACCCGCCGAGCGACACCGTCGCGTAGTACGAGATGTCGAGTTCGAGCAGCGTGCCCAGCGCGCCAATCAGCACGTCGAAGCCGGTGCCGTCCGTGCCCGGGAACTGCCTGGGATGGTGCCGCGCGTACGACACCAGGCCGTTGATCTTGCCGCTGAACACACGCCCGTCAGGAAGCGGGACGTCGACCATGTCGCGCGGGATGGACAGCATCGACACGGTCCCGCTGGTCGGGTCGAGCGAGACCACGATCATCGTGTCGGTCGCGTAGGTGGTCCGGCCGGCGCCGGCGTCCACGCCGACGATGAGGCCGGTGATGCGCGGCACGGCGGGAGTCGGACTGGGGCTGGCGGTGAGCGAGGGCGACGGCGCCGGGGTGGACAGGAAGCTCGGGTCCGGCTCGGGCGTGAACGAGGGTGCGACGGCCACCGGCGTGGGCTCGACGAAGACCTCGTCGGCGGTCTCGCGGGCGACCTGCGTCGCGTAGCCGGCGAACGCCTGCGGCGCGATCACGAACGCGGCCAGGAGGAGCATCGGCAGGGCGTCCCGGCGGCCGGGTCGGCCGACGCCAGGCGCCAGCAGGCTCGATCCGACCGCCGCGACTCGCCACACCAGCAGCAGGCCCTGGACCACGAGCAGGCCGATCAGGACGCCGTCGTCGACGAGGGTCGCCACCAGTCTTGCTGGCGATGTCGTCAGCACGGTCGCCAGGACGATCACTGCCGCGACGACGAACGGCGCCAGGAACAGCATGGCCCGACGCCGGCGACCGGCCACGAGGTGGCCCAGGCCCGGGACGAGGGCGTCGAGGGTTGCCGGCAGGTACCGACCCCTCGTCTGCGCGTCGGGTCGGCCGTCGCCGGAGGGGGCCGGGGCGGACGGGTCGCCCGCGGCATTCGGGAGGTCGTCGGTCACGGCGCGCAGGGTAGCAGGACTCGGCCCGGTGGCGGTGCGTCACCGGCCGGCCGAAGGGGCCGTTCGGCCGGGTCCTGCGCATCCATCGGACGATGCATCCGTCGACCGGGACGCGCACGCTTGTACGGGTCGGAGGTGTGCCATGCGAGACACGGTCCTGGTCTGGATCGACGCCGACGAGGCGACACTCGTCCGCTGGAGGGACGACGAGGCGGGCCTCGATACCGTTGCGTCGGACGTGCCGCCCCGCCGGCGTTCGACGGGCCACGTGCGACACGACCCGAGCGTTCGACACGGCGGCGGCGGCCTGGCGGATGACGAGGGACACCGCGAGGAGCACCTCGCCCGCTTCATCGCCGCGGTCGCCGATCGCGTGGCGCCCGATGAGGACGTCCTGATCCTCGGTCCGGGGACGGTCCGCGATCGCCTCCACTCGACCCTCGTCGAGCGCGACGGCGCGCGCGGTCCGGCCCGCTCGGTGGCCAGCGAGGCATGCGACCGGCGGACCATGGCCCAGCTCGTCGAGCGATTGCGCGGACGGATCGGCCAGGCCGCCCCGCGCCGGGAGGTGGGCGGCCGCTGAGCCGTGACGCCGCCGCGGCCCGGGCAGCACGCCGGCTGTCGGCGGATGCCCATCCGGCCCGGGGCGCGCACAATGGGACGATGCCCAAGCCCAAGGCCAAGGCCGCACCTGTACCCGGGCCCGAACCGTCCGGCCCCGAGGACGTCCCCGCCATGCCCGAAGCGGCCGCGCCCGAAGCGTCCGCGCCCGAGGCGGCCGTGCCCGACGGCTTCCTCGCCTTCGACCTCGACCCGCGACTGCTGGCCGCCGTGGCGGAGCTCGGCTACGAGGAGCCCACGCCCATCCAGCGCGAGGCCATCCCCCACCTCCTGGCCGGGCGGGACCTGCTTGCCGAGGCACCGACCGGAACGGGCAAGACGGCCGCCTTCGCGCTGCCGACCCTCCAGCGCATCGCGATCGGCGCGGCCGGACCCGGACGGGCCCGGGCGCTCGTCGTCGTGCCGACGCGCGAGCTGGCGATGCAGGTGGCCGAGGCGTTCCACGCCTACGGCAAGACGCTCGGCGCTCGGGTCGTGCCCGTCTATGGCGGCCAGCCGATCAGCCAGCAGCTGCGCGGCCTGCGACGCGGGGTGGATGTCGTGGTCGCCACCCCGGGCCGTGCGGTCGATCACCTCAAGCGCGGCAGCCTGCTCCTCGACGAGATCGACATCGTCGTCCTCGACGAGGCCGACGAGATGCTCGACATGGGTTTCGCCGAGGACCTCGACACGATCCTCGGAGCGACGCCCGAGACCCGCCAGACCGCGCTCTTCTCGGCCACCATCTCCCCGCTCATCTCGAGGATCGCCCGGCGGCACCTGCGCGAGCCGGCCCGCCTCTCGGTCAAGGCCGAGCGCCCGGCCGGCGACGGCGCGGCGCGGGTCCGTCAGACCGCGTACGTCACGCGCCGGGTGGACAAGCTCGCCGCGCTGTGCCGCATCCTCGATGTCGAGGACCCGGCCTCGGCGCTGGTCTTCGCCCGCACGCGCGGCGAGGTGGATGCGCTCGCCGAAGCGCTGTCGAGTCGCGGCCACGACGCCGGGGCGCTCCACGGGGGCCTGACCCAGGAGCAGCGCGACCGGATGATGGCCCGCTTCCGCGACCGGACCCTCGACGTGCTGGTCGCCACCGACGTGGCCGCGCGCGGCCTCGACATCGAGCACGTCAGCCACGTCGTCAACTACGACGTCCCATCCGACCCGGACGCCTACGTCCATCGCATCGGTCGGACGGGGCGGGCGGGGCGCGAGGGCGTGGCCATCACGCTGGTCGAGCCGCGCGAGCACCGACTCCTGCGCAACATCGAGGCGGCGACCAAGTCGAAGCTCCGGATCGCCCGGCTGCCGTCGGTCGCGGACCTGCGCGAGCGCCGCCTCGAACTGCTCCGGGCGAACCTGCGCGACGCCCTCGAGTCGGGCGATCACGACCGGTTCCGGGGCGTGGTCGAGCCGCTGTCCGAGGAGTTCGACCTGGTCGATATCGCGCTCGCCGCGGTCAGCCTCATCGAGGGAGCCGGAGCGCACGACGAGGATGAGGTCGAGATCGCGCCCGCGTTCCTCGGCCAGGCGCCCGGCGGCCCAGGCGGGCCCGGTGCACGCCCCGGCGGCCCGTTCCAGCGTCAGGACGGCCCGCGCGGGCCGCGCAGCGGCGGCCCCCGGCCCGGAGCGGGTCCGCGCGGTGGCCCGGGCCGGGCACCCCGCGGGCCGGAGGGCGAGGGCTGGGCGCAGCTGTGGGTCGGTGCCGGGCGACTCGAGGGCATCCGGCCGGGCGACCTGGTCGGCGCGATCGCCAACGAGGCCGGCGTGCCGGGGTCCGTCGTCGGCGCCATCCAGCTGTTCGACGATTTCTCGCTGGTCGACGTGCAGGCGTCGGTGGCAGGGCCGGTCGCGGCGGCCCTCCGCTCGGGCGGCATCCGGGGTCGCAAGTTCCCGGTCCGCCAGGAGCGCGACCAGACGCGCCGTTGAGCGACAGGCGGGCCGGTCAGCCGGCCAGCATGGCCTCCAGGCGGTCGAGCAGGGGGATCTGGGCCTCCTTGATCCGGCGGCGCGCCTCGTCGAGGCCGAACCACTCGACCCGGTCGATCTCGGGCACCACGACGACCGTGCCGGATCCTGGTGGCCAGGTCAGCTCGAACGTGTTCGAATGCGC
>JBKHXL010000058.1:0-7984 GCA_046566045.1 Candidatus Limnocylindria bacterium | reverse complement strand
TGTCGGTCTCGCTGATGGTCCGGCCATGGGCGTGCTCGTACACGTCGCCTACGCGGAAGTCCTCGAGGTAGCGGCCCTCCCAGCCGCGGATCGGCGGGCGGGCCTCGGCGGCATCGGTCACGGGGCCATCTCCGCCAGCTCCTCGTCACTGATCACGGCGAGCGCGTGGGCGCGGGCCGGGTCGAACCGGCCGGCGGCGGTCGCTCGCCGCAGCACCACGCGCGCATGCCGGTCGGTGGCCCGGTCGCTCATCACGCCGTCGATCATCGTCGCGCCCTGCTCGGCGTCGAGCGCCGCCCGGTAGGCCTCGAGCTTGGCCGCCTCGGCGTCGAGGGCCGCGTCCGACTGGCCGGCCTCGAAGGCGAGCAGGACCGCGAACAGCTGGGCGGGATGGCCGACCCACTTGCCGGTCATCCCGAGGTCGCGGGCCGTGACCGCGTCGTCGTACACCAGGCGCATCCGGTCGAGCCAGCGCCGGCGGTTCGCCGCGGCGTCGAGCGCCGGGTCGGCCACCGGGTAGTCGAGGGTCATGCCGTCGATGGCCGGCACCCCCACGGCGCCGGCCGTGGCGATCAGTTCGGCCCGGGCCCAGGTGGCCAGCGGATGATCGGTGCCGATCGCCGGCAGGCCCAGGTCGGCACTGAAATCGGCCAGCCCGAAGACGAGGGCGGCGAGACGCGGTGCGGCACGCTGGGCGAGCGCCGGGAGCTGGGCCGCCGCCCAGCCCGACTCGATCAGGTACGCCACGCGCAGGCGTCCCGGGACGAGGCCGAGCACCGACTCCGCGCGATCGAGCAGGTCGTGGACCAGGTCCACCTCCTCGGGATGCTCGAGCTTGGGCATGACGATGCCGTCGAGCGGGAAGGCGGCCGGTTCGTCGGTCCGCTCGCGCAGGCGCCACAGGAGTGTGTAGAGGTCGCGCACGGTGGTGTCGAGCGCGAACCCCGGCGGCCGGTAGAAGCGCAGGCTGGGCGTCGGGCCGGCCGTCCCCCAGTCGGCCGTGGCGAACGTGTCGGCGGCCACGGCCAGCGCCCGCTCGGCGACCGCGTCGCCTGGCGCGATGGCGTCCTCGCCGTCGAGCATGACCAGCGGCGCCCGGGCCGGCGTCGCCAGGCGGGCCTCGACGAGCTCGGACGGCAGCTCGAGGGCCTCGGCCAGGTCGGCGGCGGACAGGCCCAGCCGCTCGAGCATGCGGGCGACGGGGGCGGTCCCGCCCTCGACGGCCTTGCGCGCCATCGCGGCGTCGGCCGCCGGCGTGGTCAGGTGCGCGGCCTGGCGCCAGAAGCGCAGCGGCAGGTCGGCCCGCCGGTCCGCGAGCGAGGCCATGACCTCGCGGCGACGGGCGTCGCCGGCGGCGATAGCGGCGGCGGGGTCGGGTGCGGTCACGCGAAGAGGCCCTCCAGCAGGTCGACGGCGGTGGCTTCGATGATGCCGGCGACCTCCGGCGAGAACGGCGCCGGCTGGCCGTAGCCCCGATGCGACACGGCCGGCTCGTAGCCGCCGTGGGGGTACTCGTCGGGCGTGGCCACATACCCGAGCGACCCCTGGCTGTAGCCGGCGAAGATGGTGACCCCGGCCGGCGAGCGGCGGCGCACCGCGCTGCCGATGGCGCCGAAGATCTCGCCCGGCGCGCCGACGATCGCGGTGTCGCCGATGCGCGCCGCCCAGATCTCGCCGTCGATCGCGGTCGCCCGACCGCCCTCGGCCTCCTGGCGCAGCTGCAGCTCCAGCCAGGCGATGTGATAGCGGATCGGGTTCATCGTCACCCGCGTCTCGCCGCGCTCGGCCCGGGCCGCGAGGTCCGCCCGGCGCTCGTCGAGCTCGCGCTCGAGGTCGGCGACGCTCGGCAGGTCGAGGAGCGGGAGCGACACGATGCGGCGCGCCGTGGCCAGGACCTGCGCCGGCTGGACGTCGGCGGCGCGGCGCCGGTACAGGGCGATGGGCGTGACCGAGCCCCAGTCGGAGCGCGCGATGTCGAGGACCCACGGCTCCCGATCGGCGACGGCGTGGGCCGCCTCGAGGGCCACGCGCTCGCCCAGCCGGGACGCCGCGTCGAGGGCGTCGTCGTCGTCCCGGAAGGACTCGAGCGGCAGCGCGTCGCCGGCCGCGCCCTGGAGGAAGACCGTCACGGAACCCGGCCGATGGATCGCGTCGAGCGACCGGCGCAGCGGCCCCACGAAGTCCGGGCCGGCGCCCTCCACGTCGGGCCCGATGACGACCGGATGGCAGGCGAACGAGACGAGGGTCGCGATCGGATCGACGACCGGTGGCGGACCGTCGGCCCCGTCGATTCGGATGGCCACGACCGAGTCGTCGCGCACCCCGTCGCGGTTCCAGCCCAGGATCGTCCGGCCATCGGTCGTCCGCTCGCGCCGGTTGACGGCCAGCCCCGGCGCGGTCCCCACCCCGCCGCTGACCCGGGCCGGTTCGAGCCGCCCCGCCGCTTCGAGGGCGGCCGACGCGTAGCGGTCCGGGATGGACTCCCAGTAGCGCAGCTCCTGCTCCGTCCAGTCGTCGAACTCGCCCCCGAGCTTGATGACGGCACCCGGCCACGGGGCGGCGTGGGTGTGGCTCGAGTTGAGGAGCACCGCCGCCGGGTCGCAGCCGACCGCCTCGCCGACGCGGGCCCGGATGCGGTCGGCCATCGGGGTCGTGAGACCGACCACGTCGGCGGCGATGACGACCACGGTGATGCCCGCGTCCTCGTCGCGGACCACGCAGGCCGTCGCCATCAGCGGCTCGTACGCCGACCGCGCGGCACGCGGACGCCTGACGTAGCCGAGCAGGTCCACCGGGAAGGGCGGGGTGATGTCGGCGGCGGCCGCACCGGCCAGCAGGGTCATGGCGTCACGCCTCGACGACGGCCCAGTCGCCCGGCGCCTCCAGCAGCCCCTTGAGCGTGCCCAGGAAGCGGGCCGCCCCGACGCCGTCGACGACCCGATGATCCGACGACAGCGTCGCGCTCATGATCCGGCGCGTGGTCACCGCGCCGTCGCGGACCACCGGCCGCTCGACGGTCCGGGCGGTGGCGAGGATGGCGACCTGGGGCGGCGTGATGATCGCGGTGAACGAGGTGACGTCGAACATCCCGAGGTTGGACAGGGTGAACGTGCCCTCGCCGATCTCCGCGGCTCGCAGCTTGCCGGCCCTGGTGCGGGCCACGAGGTCGCCCAGGCCCGCGGCGAGATCGGCCACGCCGCGCTCGCGGCAGTCGAGCAGGGCCGGCGCGATCAGCCCGTCGTCGAGGGCGATCGCCACCCCGATGTTGATGGCGCTCCAGCGCTCGACGGTGTCGCCGGCCCAGGCGGCGTTGAAGGCCGGGTGCTCGGCCAGCGTCAGCGCCACGGCACACAGCAGGAACGCAGTGACCGTGATGCGATCCTCGCGGGCGCGGCCGACGTTGGTCGCGTCCACGAGATCGAGCAGGGCGTCCATCTCGATCTCGGTCGACAGGTAGAAATGCGGGACCTGTTGCTTGCTCTCGGTCATCCGCCGAGCGATCGCTCGGCGCATCGAGCTCTGGGTGATCGGCTCCCGTCCGGGCGACGGCTCGGTCACGGCTACGCGCCGTCCTCGAGCCAGGCGATCGGCTCGCCGACCGCCACCTCGGCGCCCGCCTCCTGGACGATCTCGGCGAGGGTCCCGCTGGCGGTGGCCTCCATCTCGACCGTGCTCTTGTCGGTCTCGATCTCGGCGATGACGTCGCCGCGGCTGATCTGGTCACCGACCTGCTTCAGCCAGCCGCCGATCTTGCCGGTCTCCATGTCGTAGCCGAGTTTCGGCATCTCGATCGCGATTCGCGCCATGGGTGCTGCCTCCATGCGGGGGACGGTCCATCGTGGGCCGGACGCGCTCGAGCGGGCGGGTCGCCGAACCGTCGGGTGCAAGCGTTTCCAGCCGCTATCATAGCGGCACCGGGCGGCGGGCTCACGGAGGTCCCCGACGGCCTGCAGGCGGAGGCGTCAGGTGGAGTTCCTGGTCAACATCGAGGTCGGCTGGCCGGCCGACGGCGATCCGGACGAGCTCGCCCGCCTGACCGCCGCGGAGCGGGTGCGCGGCAAGGAGCTGGGCGAGGCGGGCATCATCCGGCGGATGTGGCGGGTGCCCGGCCGTCGCGCCAACTGGGGCATCTGGGAGGCCGACGACGCGACCGCGCTGCACGCGGCGATCTCGTCCCTCCCGTTCTTCCCCTACCTCGACGTCGACGTCATCCCGCTCGCCGCGCATCCCAACGACCCGGAGCGACCCGGGGGCCGCTAGGGACCCATCGTGCCCGCGTACGGTGGGGGCCTCGCGCCCGCGTACGGTGGGGGCCTCGCGCCCGCCGCTCGCACTTGACACCGTTCGGCGACGCGACCTATGGTCGGGCGACCGGACGTGGCGACGTTTCCAGTAACCATTCTTGCCGCCCGGGCAACAACGAGGAGCCGCCCGTGGCGACCCACCTGGAATGGTCCGACAGCATCGGCAAGCGGATCCGGAGCGGGGACTGGGCCGACCAGGCCGTCTCCACGGTCGCCAGGATCGAGGAGGAGCTGCGGGCGGCCGGCGACGAGTTCGGCCTGGCGGCCCATCGCCGCGAGAACGCGGCCCAGCTGGTCGACTACTTCATGGAGGAGGCCAAGGTCGTCTACGTCATCTACAAGGTCTGGACGGCCGGCTTCGAGGCGTGGCTGATCGAGCGGGGCGTGACCCGGGCCGACCTCGACGCCGAGATCGAGCGCCTGAACCGGCTGATGGCCTACCCGGACGGGACGCCGCTCGAGCGCGAGCCGCGCTGGGCGGCGTTGGGCCTGCGGGCGGGCAGCCTGGCCAACGGGATCCGCAGCTACGACCTCACGGTGGCCCAGGCCATCGAGGAGCTCGACGGGATCCGCGAGGACTGGCGGATGCTCCACGACCGCTCCGCCGACCTGATGGCCGGCATCCTTGCCTTCGTGGTCAAGCGCTTCGGCGAGGCGGAGCTGGAGACGTGCTATCGGGCGATCATGGAGCCCTACCTCCAGGAGCGCTACATGCCCTTCGACGTGCGCGTGACGCCGTACGAGGAGACGCTCGAGCGCAACCTGTACATCAGCCTCGAGGCGATGCGCGGCCACCTCGTCGGGCCCGGCCGTCGCGGCGATATCGAGCTCATCGAGGAGGACGACCGCTGGGTCATCCGCTTCGATCCATGCGGGTCCGGTGGGCGGATCCTGCGCGGCGACCCCGACGAGGGCACCGGCTCGCGCGTCCTCGCGCCGTACGAGTTCGGCGTCATCGAGAACGCCTACCCGTGGACCTGGGGCGAGACCGGCGTGTGCCACTACTGCGCCCACTGCAACCTGGCCCTGTCGACCATCCCGGCCGAACGCTGGGGTCACCCCGTCCGGACCGTGGATCCGCCCCTGTGGCGCGGCGAGGACGACCCGGCCACCAACCGCAAGTGCCAGTGGTCGATCTGGAAGTCGCTCGAGGCCATCCCCGAGCGTGAGTACGAGCGCATCGGGCGGACCAAGCCGCAGCTGCCGGTGATCCAGGCCGGGCAGGCCGGCCAGGCCGCGCCGAGCGGGAAGGGACCGGCGACATGAGCTTCCAGGGGCGACGGGCGATCGTGACCGGCGCCGGCAGCGGCATCGGGCAGGCGACCGCCCTGCACCTGCTGCGCGAGGGCGCCCGCGTCACGGCGGTGGACATCGACGATCGCGGCCTCGACCCGGTCCGCGAGGCGGGCGGCCACGCGCTCGTCGTCGACCTCGCCGATCCGGATCAGCGCGCGGCGGTCGTCGAGTCGGCCCGCCAGGACCCGCCGCATGCCCTCGTCAACGCGGCGGCCATCCTCCAGGTCATCCCGATCGGCGACGTGGATCCGGCGGTCTTCCGCCGCCACTTCACGGTCAACGTCGAGGCGGTCTGGTTCCTGTGCCGCGACATCGGCGCCGTGATGGTCGAGGGCGGCGCCATCGTCAACTTCTCGTCGCCGTCGGCCCGCTGGGCGTACACCCTCGAGACCGCGGTGTACGGTGCGACGAAGACCGCCATCCAGGGCGTGACTCGCAGCTTCGCCATCCACCTGGCCGCGCGGCACATCAGGGTCAACGCGATCTCGCCGGGCATCACCGACACGCCGATGCAGGAGAAGGTCCTGCGCGAGGTGTCCGAGCTGCGCGGCCTGAGCTACGAGGAGCTGAGCGCCAACCGGACGAACCTCGTGCCGCTGCGCCGCTCGGCGCCGCCGGAGGAGATGGCCGGGGTCGTGGTATTCCTGCTGTCCGATCCCGCCGCCTACATCACCGGCCAGACGATCTACGTCGACGGCGGCTACATCATGTCGGCCTGATCAGGCCGAGGCCCGCACCCGCTCGACCAGCCGCGCCCCTGCCTCCGTCGTGGACAGCGAGCCGCCCATGTCCGGCGTGAGCTCGCGCGAGGCGATCGCACCGGCGATGGCGGCCTCGATCCGCTCGGCGGCGGCCGTGAAACCCAGGTGGCGGAGCATCAGCGCGCCGGTCCAGACCTGGCCGAGCGGGTTCGCGATGCCCTGGCCGGCGATGTCCGGGGCCGAGCCGTGGACCGGCTCGAACAGCGAGGGGTTGGTGCCGGTCGGGTCGATGTTGGCCGACGGCGCGATGCCGATGCTGCCCATCAGCGCCGCGGCGAGATCGGTCAGGAGGTCGCCGAACAGGTTGCTCCCGACGATCACATCGAAGCGCGCCGGCTCCCGGACCAGCCTGGCCAGCAGGGCGTCCAGGTGCATCGACTCGACGGCCACGTCCGGGTAGTCGGCCGCGACGTCGCGCACGACCTCGTCCCAGAACGGCATCGCGTGCATGATCCCGTTCGACTTGGTGGCGCTCGTCAGGCGCCCGCGCCGCGACCGGGCGAGCTCCATCGCGTAGCGGACCACGGCCGTGGTGCCGACGCGGGTGAACACGTTCACCTGGATGGCCACCTCGCGGTCGCCCTCGTGGATCCGGCCACCGACGTCCGAGTACTCGCCCTCGGTATTCTCGCGCGCGACCACCACGTCGAAGCCGGCCGGGTCGAGCAACGGCGACGGCATGCCCGGCATGAACCGGGCGGGCCGCACGTTGACCGCCAGACCGAGACCCTTGCGGATGCGCAGGAGCAGCCCCCACAGCGAGACCGTGTCCGGGACGCGCGCCGGATCGCCGACCGCGCCGAGGAAGATCGCGTCGAATCCGCGCAGGGTGTCCAGCCCGTCGGCCGGCATCATCGAGCCCGTCTCGAGGTAGTGGTCGCAACTCCACGGGAAGTCGACCGTGTCGAGGACGACGTCGGTCCCGACGGCCGCCTGGAGCACGTCGACGGCGACGGGGACGACCTCGCGACCGATGCCGTCGCCGGCGATCACGGCGATCCGGCGGCGAGGGGGGTGGCTGGACGCGGGACTGGATGGGTCGGTGGTCATGGCGCGGAAGCGTACCCGGTCCATGCCCGAGCCGGCACGTCCGTCGC
Organism: Candidatus Limnocylindria bacterium; assembly: GCA_046566045.1. GTDB lineage: Bacteria > Chloroflexota > Limnocylindria > Limnocylindrales > CSP1-4 > SPCO01. Next base: position 526 of record JBKHXL010000058.1, on the reverse strand, counting down.
TCCCCGGCCAGAACCGACTTGACATCCGACGGAGGCCGCGCCTACTCTCGCCGGACCCAGTCCTGACGACGTTTCCAGTAACAATTCTGGCCGAGCACCTGCCAAATGTCCGTCGCGGCTCGCTGGGTGAATGAGGAGGAGACACGTGCACGGATCCCGATCCGGGCTCACCCGCTGGCTGAGCCTGCTCGCGGTCTCGGCCATCGTGGCCGCGGCCTGTACCAACCCGGCGGCGAGCCCGAGCGCGCCGACGACCGCTCCGGCGACCGATGCGCCGGCCACCGACGCCCCGGCGACGGATGCGCCGCCCACGGCGTTCAAGATCGGCTACATCTCGCTCGGCGACTCGGTGCCGTTCGTCAAGCTCGTCTCTGACAGCATCAAGCGGGCGGCCAGTGCGGCCGGCCAGGAGCTGCTGTTCTGCGACTCCGAGATCGACGCGGCCAAGGCACTCGCGTGCGCCCAGAACCTGAAGGTCCAGGGCGCCCAGGGCGTGCTGAACTTCCAGGTCTTCCAGGACAGCTCG
>JBKHXL010000057.1:0-11977 GCA_046566045.1 Candidatus Limnocylindria bacterium | reverse complement strand
TGTCGGTCTCGCTGATGGTCCGGCCATGGGCGTGCTCGTACACGTCGCCTACGCGGAAGTCCTCGAGGTAGCGGCCCTCCCAGCCGCGGATCGGCGGGCGGGCCTCGGCGGCATCGGTCACGGGGCCGATGCTAGCGCCATCGCGGCGGCTTGACAATCGATTGTCATCGCGGGCAGCATCCCCGCATGTTCGACGGCCAGCAGCCGCGCGTCCCGCTCGGCGAGCTCACCTCCATCGCCGCCGGGATCGATCACGCCGAGGGGATCTGCGTGACGCCCGATGGGACGCTGTACGTCTCGGGCGAGAAGGGGCAGGTCTACCGCATCGATGGCGCGGGCCAGGCCGTCGAGGTCGCCACCACCGGCGGCTGGACCCTGGGCCTCGCCGCGGACGGCGCCGGCCGCATCGTCGCGTGCGATCCGGCCCGCCACGAGGTCCTTCGCCTCGACCCGGCCGACGGCTCGTGGACCGTCCTGTCGCACGGCACCGCCGACGCCCCGTTCGTGACCCCGAACTGGGGGGCGTACGGCCCCGACGGCTCGTTCTACGTGTCCGACTCGGGGACGTGGAAGGGGCGCGACGGGCGCATCGTCGTGATCCGCCCGGACGGCCGGACGGCGTCGTTCAGCACGGACACGGTCGACTTCCCGAACGGTCTGGCGGTCAGCCCGGACGGCACGGAGCTGTGGGTGCTCGAGAGCACACCGGGCCGGCTGGTCCGCCTCGCGATCCGGGCCGACGGCACGGCCGGCGCGCGGCGGGTCGTGGCCGAGCTGCCGGGCACCGTCCCGGACGGGATCGCCTTCGCCACCGACGGCTCTGCGGTCATCGCCTGCTACCGGCCGGACATCGTCTTCCGCTGGCGCCCGGACGGGCCGCCGGAGCTGCTGGCCTCCGACCCGGAAGGGACGCTCCTGGCGGCACCGACGAACGCCGCCTTCGTCGGCCCGGACCTCGGCACGATCGCCGTCCCGAACATCGGTCGCTGGCACGTCACCACCTTCCGCGTGGACGGCCTTCGTGGGGTGCCGCTCCATTATCCGGCTGCGGCCGACCTCGGGTACTGAGCGGTCATGACGACGATCACGGCGGTCGACGTGATGACCATCCAGGCCGAGCTCCCGGCACCGGTCATCTTCGGCGAGTGGATCATGCAGACCCGCGAGTTCGCGCTGGTGCGGGTCCGGACCGACGGCGGCGTGGACGGCTACGCCTACACGCTGACCCGCGACGGCGCCGTGGCGGACCAGATCCGCAAGACGATCGCCCGGGTGTACGTCGGGAGCGCCATCGATGCCCGCGAGCGGACGTTCACCATCGCCTGGCGGCGCAGCCTCGCGTCCCACGCGGCCGGGATCGGGCTGCGCGCGCTGTCGATCGTGGACCTCGCCTGCTGGGACGCGGCGGCTCGCCTGGCCGACCGGTCGATCGCCGACCTGCTCGGCGGCCGGAACGCGCCGATGCCGGCGACCGCGATCATCGGCTATCCGCCCGGGACCATGGGCCCGGAGGAGACCGGGGCGCAGACCGCCGAGCTGTACGCGGCCGGCTGGCGCCGCTTCAAGGCGCCCATCGCGGCCACCCCGGAGCGCTCGGCCGGCCGGCTGCGGGCGGCCCGCGCGGCGGCGCCCGATGCGTGGCTCGGCATGGACGCCGCGTGGGTGTACGAGGACGTCGAGACGGCGGCGGCCTTCATCGAGTCCATCCCCGACGTCGGGCTGGGCTGGTTCGAGGACGTCTTCCCGCCGGGCGACGCCGCCACCCTGCGCCGCCTGCGCGACCGCATCGACGTGCCCATCGCGATGGGCGACGAGCAGGGCGGCAGCTATTACCCCGAGGCGCTCATCGCGGCCGGCGCCGTGGACGTCATCCGCGTGGACCTGACCTGCATGGGCGGCATCACCCGCGGGCGACGAGTCATCGAGCAGGCGCTGGACGCGGGCCTGGCCTTCGCGCCGCACATGTTCCCGCACGTCCACAGCCAGGTCCTGGCCGGTCTCGGCCACACCGGCGTGCCGATCGAGTGGGGGATCCCGTTCACCGGCGTGCATCCGATGGACGATCCACTCCCCCAGCCGACCATCCTGCCCGGGGGCGCGATGGCGGCCCTGCCCGAGGCGCCGGGCTTCGGCCACCTGGTCGACGCCGACTGGGTGCGCAGCCAGCCGCACGACGATCCGGCCGGGATCCTGGACGCGCTGTGACGTGGCGGTTCGAGGATGCCGTCCCCGGTTCGACCATCGCCCATCCGCGCGGTCGGACGATCACCCCTGACGAGCACGCCCGGCTGGCCTGGCTGACCGACAATGCGAGCGCCGTCCACGGCGATGCCCACCGAGCGGCCGCGGGTCCGTTCGGACAGGTCGTCGTCCTCGGCGCGCTGACCGTGGCCATCGTCCTCGGCCTGGCCGAGCCGGTGGTCGCCGAACCGGCTCTCGCCGGGCGGGCGGCGCCGACGGGCTGGCGGCGCATCGCGCTGACCGCCACCGTCGTCGGTGGCGACACGCTCTCCGCCGTGTCGCGCATCCACGCGGTCCGACCCGATGCCGACGGGCGAGGGGGACGGGTGCGCCGAACGGTCGAGGGACTGGACCAGCACGGCCGGGTCGTGGCGCGCATCGAGGAGGAGCGTTGGGCGCCCGCGAGCCGGTGATGGAACAACCGATTGTTGACATCGATTGTCCTGCGTCGTATGGTCCGGCCGGAAACGTCTCCCGGTCGCACCACGGGGACGATCCGGGGCCAGAACGGTGATGAGGAGGACGGTCGTGGACCAGCGAGACGCCCAAGGCGGGCAGGACCCGGCGACCCAGGCGATCCGAGATGTGTTCGCGGGGCGCATCAGCCGCCGCGAGTTCGTCCGCCGAGCGACGCTGCTCGGCATGTCCGGCGGCGCGATCGCCGCGGTGGTGGCAGCCTGTGGCGGCGGCACGGCGACCGACGACCCGTCGGCGCCGGCGACCTCGGCGCCCAGCAGCGCCCCGAGCACTGAGCCGTCGGCGGCCGCCTTCGACCCGATGCGCTACGCGGGCGAGAAGGTCCGCATCGTGTTGGTCGACGGCGAGCGCGACGAGCTCGGCCTGAAGGACAAGACCCCAGAGATCAAAGAGCGGATGGGCATCGACATCGAGCTGACGACGATGGCCCTCGGCGCCCTGCTCGAGTCGAACAACCAGAACCTGCGCGCGCCGGAGTCGGCCTTCGACATCCTGCACGTCCTGGGCTTCTCGGTCGCCGGGACGGTCGGCGCCGACCTCTTCCAGGAGATCACGCCGTGGGTCAGTGATCCGGCGCGCACGCCGGCCGACTACGACCTGGCCGACTTCCCCCAGGGCGCCCTCGACTACTGCGGCTACTTCGACGTCGCGACGGGCAACTTCGGCGGGGACAAGCTGTACCTCATCCCGGGCATCCACTCGGGGTCGTGCATCCTGTTCTACCGGAAGGACCTGCTCGACGCGGCCAACCTGAGCGTGCCGACCAACTGGGAGGACTACCTCGCCGCGGCCGAGGCCCTCAACAAGGACGGCGTCGCGGGGAACAGCATGATCGGCGCCAACGACGTGTCGCTCTTCCTGGTCGACTGGTACACCCGGTTCATCACGATGGGCGGCCAGTTGACCAGCGGCTCGAAGGTGGACAAGACGCTCCAGACCAACTTCACCTCACCGGAAGCCGTCCGAGCGCTCCAGCACATGATCGACTGCGCCAAGTTCGCGCCGGCGGCGGTGTCCAGCTACGGGTTCACCGAGGGCCTCGACGCGTTCTCCACCGGCAAGGTCGCGATGATGCTGTTCTGGTCGACCATCGGCGGCAGCATCTACAACCCGGACACGTCCACCGTCGCCGACGTCACGGAGACCGCGGTCATGCCTGCCGATGCCGGCCAGACTCCCCGCGCGGTGCGTGGTGGCTGGGGACTCGGCATCCCCAAGAACCTCCCCGACAAGAACAAGGACGTGGCCTGGCACCTGATGACCTATCTGACCTCGGCCGAGTTCGAGAAGTACCAGGTGGAGAACTACCAGACGGACCCGAACCGTTCGTCCACGTTCATCGACCCGGAGCTCGTGGCGAAGCTGCCGTACCTGCCGGTCGCGGGCGAAGCCGCCGAGTCCGCGCAGATCCTCGAGGTCGCCAACATCCCGGAGACGTTCGCGATCGTGGGCGAAGCGGCCCGCGAGTTCAACCTGGCGCTGACCGGCGCCCAGGACGCGGCGACCGCATGCCAGAAGGCGCAGGATGCCAGCCTCGGGATCCTGCGGACCGGCGGCCACCTGGCCTGACCGGGCGGCGGACCCGGCGCGCCCGCCGGGTCCGCCTTCACGCTCGCGGGACAGGTTCGAGAGGAGACCCATGGAAGCGGCGCGTGCGGAGGGCCGGTTCGCCCGCAGCCCCCTGCACACGCGGCGGGACGTGGGCCTGCTCATCGCGCCCGCGATCGCCTACCTCGTCATCTTCTCGCTGTTCCCGCTGCTCTACAGCCTGACGATCTCGTTCTTCCGCTGGGATCAGGTATCGAGCTCGTTCGAGTTCCTGGGCCTGGGCAACTACGCGGACCTGCTGGCTGACCCGGTCTTCCTGACCGCGGCGGCCAACTCCGCCGTGATGACCGGGGCGGGGGTCGTCATCCAGGTCGTGCTCGGCACGGCCCTCGCCCTGTTCTTCGACCTGCGCCTGCGCGGCTCGTGGTTCATCCGGGGCGTCCTGGTCCTGCCCATGCTCCTCACGCCGGTCGTGGTCGGGCTGATGTGGCGGGCGCTGCTCAATCCGGACTGGGGGATCGTCAACTGGGCCCTCGGCAGCCTGGGCCTGCCCGAGCCGCTGTGGCTCGGTGACCCGAGCGTGGCGCTGTGGACGCTGATCGTCGTGGACGCCTGGCAGTGGACGCCGTTCGTCATGGTCGTCGTCTTCGCCCGGCTCCAGGCGCTGCCGCGCGATGTCTTCGAGGCGTCGCAGGTGGATGGCGCGGGACGCCTGGCCACGCTCACCCGGATCACCCTGCCGCTCCTGGCCCCGGCCATCGTGTTCGCCGGGATCTTCCGCGCGATCGACGCCTTCCGCTCGTTCGACGTGGTCTTCGGTCTGACCTACGGCGGCCCGGGGCGGTTCACCACGACGATGAGCTTCTACACGTGGGAGCAGGGCTTCACGTTCTTCCGCTACGGCTACGCATCGGCGCTCGCCTACGTGATGGTCATCGTGGCCATCATCGGCATGACGCTGCTGTTCCGATTCGCCCGGATCCGACGCGAGGACGCGGAGTGACCCGGCGCCTCGAGCGAGCGCTCGCGTACGCGGTGCTGGCGCTGATCGGCGTCGTCGGCTTCGCGCCGTTCGTGATCCTGGCCATCATCTCGTTCAAGACCCGGCTGGAGGTCCTCGAGGTCCCGCCGTCGCTGAGCATCGAGCTCGAGACCGTGGTCAGGAACTACGGCGACGTCATCATCGACCGGGGCTTCTGGCGCTACACCCTCAACTCGATCATCGTGACCCTGAGCACGGTCGTGATCTCGCTGGTGCTCGCGACGCCCGCCGCCTACGCCTTCTCCCGGCTGCGCTTCCGGGGACGCGACCGCTGGGCCACGACGATCCTGTCGTTCCGGTTCATGCCGCCCGTCGCCATCGCCATCCCCGTCCTGCTCATGATGCGAACCGTCAACCTGAGCGACACCTACGCGGGCCTGATCATCCCGTACGTGGCGTTCAGCCTGCCACTCGCCATCTGGATCCTCATCGGCTTCTTCGACGAGATCCCGCGCGAGCTCGACGACGCGGCGCTGGTGGACGGCTGCAGCCGGGTCGGGGTGCTGTGGCGGATCATGCTGCCGCTCGTCCGGCCGGGCCTGATCGTGGCCGCCATCTTCTCGGCGATCTTCATCTGGAACGAGTTCCTGGTCGGGCTGTACCTCGTGAACTCGCAGACGCTCAAGACGATCCCGCTGGGGGCCGCGGGCCTCATCTCGGCCCAGCGCCCGATCGACTGGAACGTCGCGGCGACGGTCGGGATCGTCACCATCATCCCGATCTTCATCTTCTCGCTGTTCATCCAGCGCTACATCGCGCGCGGCATCACCGCCGGCGCTGTCCGTTGAGAGGAGGGTGACGATGGCGCACGAACTGCTGGCGGAGGGACTCGGCTGGGCCGAGGGGCCCACGGTCCTGCCCGACGGCCGGGTCTGTTTCGTCGAGACGTACCGCAGCCACATCGGCGTGTGGGAGCGCGGCCACGGCGTGTCGCGCTACGCGTACACCGCGGGTGGCCCCAACTCGTGCGTGCTCGGCGACGACGGCGCGCTGTACGCCTGCCAGAACGGGGGGACGGTCGGGCCGTGGCGCGCCGAGGAGATGCTGCCGCCTTCGATCCAGCGCATCGAGCGCGAGGGCGGACCTGCCGAGATCATCGCCACCGAGCTTGACGGGATCGCTTTCAAAGGCCCGAACGACCTGGTCTTCGGGCCCGACGGCCGCCTGTACATCACCGACCCGGGCACCTACCGGCCGGCCGATCCGGAGCCGTCGCGGCTGTTCGTCATGGAGCGCGACGGGACGGGGCGACTGCTGGCCGAGCTCACGCCGCCGACCTTCCCGAACGGCATCGCGGTCGAGGCGGACGGCAACGTCGTGTGGGCCGAGTCGTACACCGGCATGGTCCGGCGGCTGCATCTGGCGGACGGCCGCATCGAGGACATCGGACGCCTGCCGGGTGAGAAGCCCATCTGCGACGGCATGGCGGTGGCCGCCGACGGGCGGCTGTTCGTGACGACGGTGAACGGCGGCGGCATCGACATCCTGTGGCCGGACGGCCGGTTCGACGGCCACATCGCGGCCGGGTCATCCCCACCAACGTCGTGTTCGACGGCTCGACCCTGTACATGACCGACGCCGGGGTCCTCGCCGATTCGGCCGACGCGAGCTACGGCGGCCAGCTGTGGCGCATCGAGTCGGACGTGGCCGGGCTGCCCACGTCGTACGGGAGGATCGGGCGATGAGCGGGACCGAGCAGGCGCGGCCGGACGACGACGGACTGGCCATCCCGGCCGACTTCGTGGCCACCATGTTCGACCTGCGCGGGCGTGTCGCGGCGGTGACCGGAGCCGGCAGCGGCCTCGGCGCCGCGATCGCCATCGGCTATGCCCAGGCCGGGGTCAGCGTCGTCCTGCTGGACGTCAACGACGAGGGCGCCGAGGCGACCCGGGCCACGATCGAGGCCCAGGGTGGCACGGCCGCCGTCCACCACCTCGACGTGACCGACAAGGCCGCGGTCGACGCCGCCGCCGACTGGGTGGTCGAGACCTTCGGCCGGGTGGACATCCTGGTCAACAGCGCGGGCTCGGCCTTCCGCGCCCCGGCCGAGGACTTCCCCGAGGAGCGGTTCGACTTCATCGTCGATCTCAACCTCAAGGGCACGTACCTGTGCTGCCAGGCGTTCGGGCGAAAGATGCTCGCGCAGGGCAAGGGCAGCATCATCAACCTGGGCTCGATCGGGTCGTTCATCGGGTACCCATGGGCCAGCGCCTACCTTGCCTCGAAGGGCGGCGTCCTGGGTGTGACCCGCGGACTCGCCCTCGAATGGCGCGATCGCGGCGTGCGGGTCAACGCCATCGGTCCGACGTTGATGGACTCGCCGCTCACCCGGCAGGCCGCCCAGCGCACGTCCCTGACGGCCGACTTCATCAAGGCGCGCATGCTCCGGCCCAGGCTGGGGCTGCCGCGCGAGCTGATCGGGGCCGCGGTCTTCCTGGCCAGCGACGCGGCCGAGCTCGTCACCGGGCACACGCTGATGTGCGACGACGGCTACCTGACGGCCTAGGGGAGCGACGATGGCCGACGTCGACCGCATCCGCAGCGTCCGCGTTGCGACGATCCTCCATGTCCTGGAGGTCCCGATCGTGTTCGGCACGTGGGTCATGCGCCATCGCGAATTCGCCCTCGTGCGGGTGGACGCCGAGAGCGGGGCGTCGGGCTTCGCCTACTGCCTGACCCGCGACGGCCCGTTGGCCGCCCTGGTCGAGCGCACGATCGCACCCGCCTACGTCGGCCGCGAGGTGGCCGACCCCGCCGGCTCGTTCCATGCCGCGCTGTGGCAGAACAACGCCATCCATGCCGCCGGGCTGGGCATGCGCGCGCTGTCGGTCGTGGACATCGCCGCGTGGGACCTCGCCGCGAAGGTGGCCGGTCAGGACATCGCCACGTTCCTGGGTGGGCGGCGCGAGCGGATGCTCGTGACCGGCATCGTCGGATACCCGCCGTCGATCTCCCCGCAGGCGACGGTCGACCAGATCGCCGGGCTGTGGGAACAGGGCTGGCGGCGCTTCAAGCTGCCCATCGCGCCCACCCCCGACGCGTCGATCGCCCGGCTGCGCGCCGCGCGCGAGGCGTTCCCCGACGCCTGGCTCGGCATCGACAACAACTTCTACAGCAAGACCGCGGCCGACGCGATCGCCTTCGGCCAGCGCCTGGACGGCCTCGACGTCGGCTGGTTCGAGGACATCGTGCCGCCGGGCGACGCGGCGATGGTCGCGCAGATCCGCGCGGCGATCGGCACGCCGGTCGCCATGGGGGACGAGCAGGGCGGCTCGTACCACCCGCAGGCGCTGCTCGCGTTCGACGCGGTCGACGTCCTGCGCGTGGACGCCACGACGAACGGCGGGATCACCCGGCTGCGCGGCATCGTGGCCGCGGCCGCCGAGCGCGGGGTGGCCGTCGCCCCGCACATGTACCCGCACATCCACAGCCAGGTCCTGGGCGCGCTCGGTCGCACGGACGCCCCGATCGAATGGGGCATCCCGTGGACGGGCGTGCACCCGATGGACGACCCCCTCCTCCAGCCGGTCGTGCGCGACGGCCGGATGGACCCGCTGCCGGCCCAGCCGGGCCTCGGCAGGCTGGTCGATCCGGCCTGGATCGCGACCCAGCAGGTGACCGATCCGCACGGCCTGCTGGCCGACCTCTGAGCGCACGCCGGGAGACATCGAGCATGGCATCCATCACCAGGGCGCATCACATGGGCCTCCAGGTCGCCGACCTGGAGCGCTCGGTCGCGTTCTACCGCGACATCCTCGGCTTCGAGGTGATCTTCGCCTGGAACCCGCAGGCCGACTACATCCGCGAGCTGGTCGGCTACCCGGACGCCGACATCCATGCCGCCGTGCTGCGCCTGCCCGGGACCGATGTCGTGCTCGAGCTGCTCGACTACCGCAACGTCGAGCGGGCGCCCGTCGACACGGGCACCGCCAACCCGGGCACCGCGCACATCGCGTTCTTCGTGGACGACCTCGACGCGCTCTACGCCGAGCTGGTCGCCCGCGGCGTGCGCTCCGTCTCGGCGCCCGTGACGCCCACGATCGGGCCGAACGAGGGAGGGCGCGCGGTCTACCTGCTCGACCCCGACGGGATCCGGGTCGAGCTCATCCAGACCCGGCGGTCCTTCGCCGAGTACGCCGCGACGCTGGCCACCCCGGGAGGGCCCGATGCCTGACCGACCGTTCGACCCGCCGTGGACCGGCGGGCCGCTCGCGGGGCTGCGCGTCATCGACGCGGGCGTGCTGTTCGCCGGCCCGGTCATCGCCACGCTGCTGGCCGACTTCGGGGCGGACGTGGTCAAGATCGAGCACCCGCGTGGCGACGCCCTGCGCACGCTGGGCTGGAAGAAGGACGACGTCTCGCTGTGGTGGGCGTTCGTCAACCGGAACAAGCGCCTGGTCTCGATCGACTTCAGCAAGGAGGCGGGCGCCCAGCTCCTGCGCGAGCTGGCCAGGGACGCCGACGTCCTGATCGAGAGCTACCGGCCGGGGACGCTCGAGCGCTGGGGGGTCGGGCCCGAGGTGCTCCACGCCATCAACCCGGGCCTGGTCATCGTGCGCACCTCCGGCTTCGGCCAGACCGGGCCGTACTCGCCGCGACCGGGCTTCGGCACGGTGGCCGAGTCGATCAGCGGGTTCGCCCATATCAACGGCCACCCGGACGGACCGCCGACCCTCCCCCCGTTCGCGCTGGGCGACGGCGTGGCGTCGCTGTTCGGCACGTTCGCGACGATGTTCGCGCTGTTCCACCGCGACCACCACCGGGCGCCGGGCCAGGTCATCGACCTCGCGATCTACGAGCCGCTGTTCTGGCTGCTCGGGCCGCAGGCCCTCGTCTACGACCAGCTCGGCTACGTCCAGGGGCGGACCGGCAGCAGCACCGAGTGGACGGCGCCCCGCAACGCGTACCAGAGCAGGGACGGTCGCTGGCTCGGCCTGTCGGCCAGCTCGCAGTCGATCGCCGAGCGGGTCATGCGCCTGGTGGGCCACCCCGAGATCATCGACGAGCCCTGGTTCCGCGATCACTCGGGCCGGGTCGAGAACCAGAAGGAGCTCGACCGGGTCATCGGCGCCTGGATCGCCGATCACACGGCCGACGAGGTGATGGCGGCGTTCGAGGCGCAGGAGGCCGTCATCGGCCCGATCTATTCGATCGCCGACATCTTCGAGGACCCGCAGTACCTGGCCCGCGAGACGATCACGACCGTGGACGACCCGATCCTGGGCCCGGCCCGCGTCCAGAACGCGATCCCGCGCCTGGTCGACACGCCCGGCAAGGTGCGCCACCTCGGCGGCTACCTCGGCCAGGACAACGCGGCCGTCCTCGGCGGGGAGCTCGGCCACACGCCGGATGAGCTGGCACGGTGGGAGGCGGACGGGGTGATCGGGCCGTCGCAGGCGCCGACCCGGGAGACCGCGGACGCACCGTGACCCGACCAGGACCAACGATGGTCCGATAGGCTAGGGCCCCCATCGCGATCAACGGAGGCAACGGACGTGGCGACGCTCAAGGATGTCGCGCGACTCGCGGAGGTCGATCCGTCGACCGTCTCGCGCGTGCTGCGCGGCGATCCGACCCAGGTCGTCCGGGCCGATACGCGCGAGCGCATCCTGGCCGCCGCCGGCAGCCTGCGCTACCGACCCAACGCACTCGCACGCGGTCTGCGCACCCGTCGGACCGACACCATCGGGGTGATCATCCCGAGCCTGGAGAACCTCGGCTTCAGCGAGGTGACCCACGGCATCCAGGCCGCGGCGGCCGCGGCCGGCAAGCTCGTCGTGGTCATCGAGTCCGAGGCGCTCCAGCACGTCGACGAGGCGTCGGTCGCGGAGGCGTACTCGAGCCTCATCACCGACGGCCGGGTGGACGGTCTGATCGTCGCCTTCGCGACGGTCGACGACCACCTCGTCAGCCAGTTGGCGGAGCGGGGCATGCCCCTGGTCCTGGTCAACCGGCGGACGGCGGGCATCCACGGCTCGGTCGTGGTCGACGACGAGCGCGGCAGCGACATGGCCGTGGCGCACCTCGCCGCGCTCGGGCACACGGCGCTCGGCTACATCGGCATCGCGGCCGCGACCGACACCGCGCACCGGCGCGAACGGGGCTTCCGCGACGCCGTCGCCCGGGCCGGGCTCACCGTGGACGACCGCTGGATCGCGGTCGGGGCGCCGACCATCGCCGGCGGCCGGAGCGCGACGGCCTCGTTGCTGGGCCAGGCCGGCGAGCACCGCCCGACGGCCCTGTTCGTGGCCAGCCTGCAGGGCGCCATCGGCGTGCTCGCCGAGCTGCGCCAGCACGGCATCGCCGTCCCGGGCGTCATGTCGGTCATCGCCTTCAACGACCACGAGCTGGCAGAGCACCTGGACCCGGCCCTGACGACCGTGCGCATGCCCAACTTCCGGATGGGCGAGGAGGCGGTCCGGCTGCTGCTCGAGGCGATCCACGGCGAGGCGGGTCGCGACGAGATGATCGACGACCTCCCGGTCGTCATCGCCCGACGCTCGACCGCGCCGCCGCCGACCTGAGGCCCGCTCCCGCGCGGCGTCACCGGCCTCAGGCGCCGGGTCGGGCCGCCCGGCTGTAGACGAGGACGGTCCGCTCGTAGGTGATGACCGGCTCGTCGCGCTGGTTGCGCCCGGTCGTCCGGACGCGCACGAGACCCTGGCCCGG
>JBKHXL010000056.1:0-23697 GCA_046566045.1 Candidatus Limnocylindria bacterium | reverse complement strand
GCGAAGACGAACGCCTTGTAGCCGAACAGCGGCTTGCGGCTGAACACCGGCAGGATCTCGCTGATCATGCCCATCGCCGGCAGGATCATCACGTAGACCGCCGGGTGCGAATAGAACCAGAAGATGTTCTGGTAGAGGATCGCGTCGCCGCCGTTGGCGGGGTCGAAGAACGAGCCGCCGTAATTCCGATCGATGAACAGCATGATCAGGGCGCTGGTGATGACCGGCGTGGCCATCAGCACGAGGACCGACGTGACGAGCACGGTCCAGACCATGATCGGCATCCGGAACAGGGTCATCCCCGGGGCCCGCATCTTGAAGATCGTGACCAGGAAGTTGACCGCACCGAGGATCGAGCTCGTGCCGATGAGCACGAGCGCCACGATCCACAGGTCCTGCCCGGTCCCGACGGACGACAGGGCGCGGTCCTGGGCGAGCGGGCTGTAGCTCGTCCAGCCGGCCGCCGCGGCGCCGCCGGTCACGAACGACAGCAGCAGCAGGATGCCGGCCAGCGGCAGCATCCACAGCGACAGGGCGTTGATGCGCGGGAAGGCCATGTCCGGGGCGCCGATCTGGAGCGGCACGATGTAGTTGCCGAAGCCCGCCAGCATCGGGATCACGAACAGGAAGATCATGAACGTGGCGTGCATCGTGAAGACCTCGTTGTAGGTCTGGTCCGTCACGAACTGCAGGCCGGGCTGGGCGAGCTCGACGCGCACGCCGAGGGCGAGCAGGCCCCCGATGAAGAAGAACAGGAACGAGTTGATGACGTACATGATCCCGATCTTCTTGTGATCGGTCGTCGTCACCCAGTCGTACAGGGTGTTCCGATAGGTGGGGGCAGCCGGATGGAGCGCGCTGGTCGCCACGGGGTGCTCCTCAGTTGACCGTCAGGGTGCCGGTCATGTTCGGATGGACCGTGCACAGGAATGGATACGAGCCCGCCGCGAGGGCCGGGATCTGGTAGGTGCGGACCTCGGGGCCCGGGAAGATGTCGCCCACGAAGACGCTCGCCCCGGACCCGTCCTTGATCTCGACGTTGTGCGGGATGCCGGGATCCTTGTTGTCGAACGCCATGGGGAACGGCGTGTCGGCCGGGGCGCTCAGCTCGGTCTGCTCGAAGGCCAGGTCGAGGGCGCTGATGGGGACCGGTGCCGGGCCGGGCCCGCCGTCGGTCGGCGTCGGCTCGCCCGATGGCGGCGGCTCGGGAGCGTTGGCCACCTTGTCCTCGAACCAGGCGTCGAACTCGGCGCCGCTCAGGGCGACGACGTCGAAGAGCATGCTCCGGTGGCCGGCCCCACACAGCTCGGCGCACTGGCCGCGGAACGTCTGCCCCGCGTCGGTGTCCTTGATGTCGAACTCGAACACGTTGGTCCGGCCCGGCACGACGTCGCGCTTGAACAGGAACTGCGGGACGTAGAACGCGTGGATGACGTCCGGGCTGTCGAGGTACAGCTTGATCGAGCGACCGGTCGGGAGCACGAGCCCGCCGATGTCGCCGGTCCGCGTCGGCACGAACTCGGTGTAAACGGGGTCCTTGCGCGGCTGGTCGGTGGGCTCCCAGTCGTCGGGCAGGTATTCGAACGTCCACTGGAACTGGCCGGCGACGGCCCGCACCTTCATGTCCGGCTCGGCCGAGACCGCCTCGACGGTGTTCAGCGTCTGCCACGAGACCACGAACAGGAAGGCCACGATGATCGTCGGGACGACGGTCCAGACGACCTCGGCGATGGCGTTGCCGTGGGTCTGCGGCGGGAGGGCGTCGTCGGTCGGGCGTCGGCGGTAGCGCACGACGGTCCAGATGATGAGGCCCTCGACCACGAAGAAGATCGCGACGGCGATCAGGAAGACGATGGTGTACAGCTCGCGGATCGCCGCACCCTGGCTGGTGACCGCCTCGGGCGGGTACAGGCTGTCGACGAACCGCTGGGGCAGGCCGAGGGGATCGCCGCCGAGCAGCGCCGCCGCCGCCACGAGACCCAGCAGGACCGCACCGATGATGAGCGCGGTCAGCGCGGCGGATGAGCGGCCGGCCCTTGGGGATGTCGCCATTCGGTTCCTCGATGGGTGGACGGCGTCACACCCTGGACCAGGCGCTACGCCGTGAGCATGTCGCGGTCGGACCGCCCGGGGGTCGGACCGCGGTCATGATACCCGGCTCGCCACGCGCTCGCGCGCCTGTGGGACGCGCGCCTGTGGGACGATGGATGCGATGATCCCGCGCCGCCTCCTGCGCACGCTCCTCGCCCGGGCCGCCGCCGTGGCCGCGGTGGCCCTCGTCGCGCGGGCGGAGGTGGTTGCCGCGCACGGTCCCGTGCCGGACGAGGCGCCGAGCGTGGCCGCCCTGCTCCTCGGCTGGACCTTCCCACCGCTGCCGACCCTCGGCATCGTCGTCGCCCTGCTGCTCTGGGGCTGGGCGGTGCGCCGGGTGGACGCCGCCCACCCGGACAACCCGGTGCCCCGCCATCGCTCGGTCGCGTTCGGCCTGGGCATGGCGGCGATCGCGGTGGCGCTCCTGTCGGGCACCGAGCGCTACGACACGACGCTGTTCTCGGTGCACATGGTCCAGCACGTGCTGCTGACCCTCGTGGCGCCGCCGCTCATCGCCCTGGCCGCCCCGATCACGCTGCTCCTGCGCCTGTCCTCGCGCGAGACGCGACGACGCTGGATCCTGCCCGTCCTCCACTCGCGGGCGATGCGGGTCGTGGCCTTCCCCGTCGTGGCCTGGATCGTGTTCGCCGGGGTCATGTGGGCCAGCCACTTCACGCCGCTGTTCGACGCCGCCCTCGAGGACGCGCTGATCCACGACCTCGAGCACGCGCTCTACCTCGGCGCCGGCCTGCTCTTCTGGTGGCCGGCCATCGGGGCCGACCCGGCGCCGTGGCGGATGTCCCACCCGGTCCGGGCGCTGTACCTCTTCCTCCAGATGCCGCAGAACACGTTCCTCGCGGTGGTCCTGCTCGGCGCCACGTCCGTGCTCTATCCGCACTACGCCACGCTCGAGCGAGCGTGGGGTCCGACGCCCCTCGACGACCAGGCCATGGCCGCCGGGATCATGTGGCTGGCCGGCGACACGATCTTCCTGATGGCGGTCCTGGGCACGCTCTGGGCGTGGATGCGGGCCGACCGCCGCGACGGCCCGCGGAACGACCGGCGTGCGGCCGCCGAGCTGGCGGCCATCCGGGTGCGGGAACGGGCGCTGGCCGAGCGACTGGCCGCGGAGCGCGGCGAGGGTCCGGGTCCTCAGCCCGAGGGCGGGCCCTCCAGGTAGCGCCGGTACGCCTCGGGATCGACATTCCCGCCCGACACGATGGCGACGGTCGGACCGTCGGGCACCGGCCCGAGTTCGGCGGCGCGGTGCACGAGGGCCGCGATGGCGAGGGCACCCGACGGCTCGACGACCAGCCGCGACAGCCCGGCCGCCAGGCGGATGCCGTCCACGATCTCGTCCTCGGACACGGTCACGATGTCGTCGAGCAGGGCGCGCAGGTGGGCGAAGGTCCGACGCCCGAGCGACCGCGTCCGCGTGCCGTCGGCGATGGTCCGGCCCACGTCCTCGGCCGACCAGCGCACGATCGTCCCGCTCCGCAGCGACGCCTGCGCGTCGGCCGCGAGCTCCGGCTCGACCCCGACGACGCGGCAGGCCGGACGGAGCGCCTTGATGGCCGCCGCCACCCCGCTGGCGAGCCCGCCGCCGCCGACGGGCACCAGGACGAGGCCGACGCCGGGCAGGTCCTCGGCGATCTCCAGCCCGACCGTGCCCTGGCCGGCGATGACCCGGTCGTCGTCGAACGGCGGGATGACGGCCAGCCGGCGCTCCGCGGCGATCCGCTCGGCGACGGCCTGGCGCTCGTCCGAGCCGTTCCCGACGACGACCACCTCGGCGCCGTCGGCCTCGACCCGTTCGCGCTTGATGCGCGGGGCGTCGGCCGGCATGACGACGACGGCGGGCACGCCGAGCAGTCGCGCGGCCCGGGCCACGCCCTGGGCATGGTTGCCGGACGAGTAGGTGATGAGGCCCCGTTCGCGTACCGCCTCGGGCAGGACGGCGGCGGCCTCGTAGGCGCCGCGGAGCTTGAACGCGCCGATCGGCTGGAGGCTCTCGGCCTTCAGGAAGCGGCCGTCCTCGATCGGCCCGAACGGCACGAGCGGGGTCCGGATGGCGATGCCCAGGAGGCGTTCCGCGGCGGCCCGGATCGCCTCGATCCCGACCAGCGGCGCGCCACCACCCGCCGCCCGGCCGTCGGTCATCGCCGCTCGCGGTCGACGATGGCCTGGCAGTCGATGCAGTGCTCGGCCCACGGCAGCGCCTCGAGACGGCCGGGTGCGATGGGCCTGCCGCAGCGCAGGCACGTCCCGAACGTCCCGTCGTCGAGCCGCGCCAGGGCGGCGTCGATCAGCTCCAGCTGCGCCCGCGACCGGTCGTGCAGGGCCAGGTCGCGCTGCTGCGCGAACACCTGGCTGGCCGCGGCGGCCTGCGAGCCGTAGGTCATCTGGCCAGGCGCCTGGACGGTCTCGGCCAGCTCGAGGACGGCGCGCTCGCGTTCGACCATGAGCGCGGCTCGCGCGTCGGCGGGGTCGTAGGTCTCCATCGGCTGACTGTAGCCGACGTGGGTATACTCTGGGGGAGTACCACATCAGGGAGGTTCCCCATGGCCATCGCGAAGGATCCCGTCTGCGGCATGGACGTCGACACCACGACGTCGCTGCTGTCCTCCGAGCACGACGGGACGACCTACTGGTTCTGCGGCAAGGGCTGGCTGCTTGAGTTCAAGGACGACCCCGAGCGCTTCCTGGCGCCCGACTACGAGCCCTCGATGTAGGCCGGCCGCGGGCGACGCTGAGCCGCCCGCGAGCCGCGTGTCACTCGCTGATCACTCCCTCGGATCGGCGAGGTGGTCGCGCAGCGTCAGTAGCCGTTCCCGCCACGCCGCTTTCTCGCGGGCCGCGCTGTCGGCATCGGCCAGCTTCTCGACGACGACGCTCACGGTCGACCGGCCGCCATCCTTCGGGGTGACCCCCACGACCAGGCGCGCCTGCCCGCCGTCGATGTCGAAGCGCGCGGTGTGCGCCGCCGTGGTCGGGCGGCGGCGGAGCGGGACGTCGGGCAGCCAGCGTCGGCGGGTCGCCGCATCGGTGAATGCGGCCAGGGCGCGGTCGGCGTCGGCCGCGACCGTCCGCGTGGCACCGACCTGGAATCCCCCGGCCATCTGGTGGACGGCGCGCATGCCCCTGGCTCGTTCATAGGCCACCGTGATGCTCTGCGACCACCAGGCGCCGACACCGTGCTCGGCCACGAGCCATCGGGCGATGTCCGGGTGTGCCCGGTCGGTCGCGCCCCACGCGTCGAGCAGCGCGAACCACGCCGGGTAGGAGCGTCCGGTCCCGCGCAGGCTGGCATCGTCGGACGTGGGCGGGGCATCGGCGGGACCGGGCCCGGCCGCGGCCGCCCCGCCGGGGACCTCGGACGAGACGGCGGGCGGACCGCCGGCCGCCTTGCGGAGGAGCTGGGCCCGCGCGCTCGTGTAGGACTCACCGGTGTGGGCCATGCGCGTTCGGACGCGCTGCTTGAAGGTCCTGTGGGTCGGCATCTCGGCTCACCTTCCGTCGTCGGCGATGCCGCGGGACCCCACGCGTCCGCGGCCGCCGGGGAAGGGCGGACGCTCGTCCCGGGGAAGCCAGTCCCCCTTGCCCCATCCATGCCGGTGGCGTGGGCGCCGGATCGGGGTTGGGCGCGGGACGCGCCTGTGGCGAGGATAGGCCTGGTCTCGGCGACCCGCAAGCCCTCGTCCCGGCCGGCCGTCGATAAGTCGGCGATGAGCGGTGCCGCCGACACTAGGCTGCCACGGTCCCGACCGGGCATTCCTCGATGGGGTCGGCCGTGCCGGCCGCACGCCGGATCGCGCTCGAGGAGGTCCCCCATGTCGTCTCGCCTGCGGAGGTTCCAGGCCGCCCTGCTCCCGCTCCTGCCCGTCCTTGCGGTCATCGTCGGGCTCGGCCGTCGCTGGGCCGGCTAGTGACGATCAGGCCCGGACGCCCGCCACGCCCGAGCTGATGCGGGTCGCCAGGTAGACGGGGAGGACCGAGAGGAGGATCGCCACCACGCCGGCGACGTTGACCAGCGGGATCTGATTCGCCAGGCGGAAGCTCTGGAAGATCCAGATCGGCAGGGTCTTGACGCCGCCGGCGGTGAAGATCGTGACGATGACCTCGTCGAACGACAGGGCGAACGCGAGCAGCGCGCCGGCGAGCAGGGCGGACCGGATGGCCGGGAAGGTCACCCGGCGGAACGTCGTCCAGCTGTCCGCCCCGAGGTCCGCCGACGCCTCCTCGAACGAGCGCGAGACGCGCCGCAGCCGGGCGACGGCGTTGTTGTAGACGATCACGATGCAGAACGTGGCATGCCCGATGACGATGGCCATGAAGCCGAGCGGGAACCCGATCTGGGCGAACGTCGTGGACAGGGCCATGCCGGTCACGATGCCGGGCAGGGCGATCGGCATGACCACGATGAACGAGATGGACTCGCGCCCGAAGAAGTCGTAGCGCGAGACGGCGATGCTCGCCAGCGTCCCGAGGACCAACGCGATGGCGGTCGCGCTCAGGGCCGCCGCGATCGACGTCAGGAACGCCTGCTGCAAGCCGGTGTTGTCGAGCGCCAGGGCCCACCAGTCGAGGGTGAACCCGACCGGTGGCCAGGCCGGCGTCGTCCCGGAGTTGAACGAGTACACCACGATCAGCAGGATCGGCACGTACACGAACGTGAGGATCAGGACCGCGACGATCGCCAGGGCGATCCGCGCGCCGCGCCCGATGGTCATCAGAGCGCCTCGAACGCGCCGAGCCGGCGCGCCACGAGCAGATAGGCGACCACGATCACCAGCGGCACCAGGGACAGCGCCGCCGCGAGGGGCAGATTGCCGGCCCCGAAGTTGGAGAAGATCGCGTTGCCGATGAAGATCGTGGTGGACACCTGCGCCGGGGCGATGTAGTCGCCGAGGGTCAGCGAGAAGGTGAAGATCGAGCCCGCGATCACGGCCGGCAGGACGAGCGGCAGGATGACCCGCCGGAACGTCATCCAGGCTCGTCCGCCCAGGTCGGCGCTGGCCTCGAGGAGCGAATCGGGGATCCGCTCCAGGCCGGCGTAGACGGGCAGGATCATGTACGGCAGCCACAGATAGGTGAACACCAGCCAGACGGCCACGTCACCGAAGCCCGGGCCGCGCAGGCCGAGGGGCGCGAGCAGCTCGTTGAGCAGGCCTTCCTCGGCGAGGATCAGGCGCCACGAGTAGACCTTGATGAGGTAGCTCGCCCAGAGCGGGACGATGACCGCCACGACGAGGGCGCTCCGCCAGCGCCGCGGTGCGACGCGCGCCATGAAGAAGGCGATGGGCAGGGCGAGGGCGGCGCAGGTGAGGGTCACGGCGATGGCCATGACCACCGTCCGCAGCGTGATCCCCGGGTAGGGGTCGCTCAGCAACTCGGCGAAGTTGCGCAGGGTCGGCTCGTAGATCGTCGCGCCGCTGAACGCGTCGCGCGTGAAGAAGGCGTTGATGAACAGGATCGCCAGCGACCCGAGGTAGACGATCACCAACCACCCGATCGGACTCGCCAGGAGCAGGCCGAGGCGCGTCGTCCGTCGGGCGTGCAGCCACGACGCGAGGCGTCGCGCGTTCGACGGGCGGGGCGGGGGGATGGTCGCGGTCGGGCTCGTCATCGGTCGATCGCTGGGGGTGGGTGCCGGCCCCGCGACGCGTGGCGTCGCGGGGCCGGATCGATCAGCGGGATCTGGCGGATCGGCCCTCGATCACTGGCTCCGGATGTCGGTCCACGCGGCGACCCACGCGGCGAAGTCCTTGCACGTGACGTCGGTCCGGCCGTCGAGGCACGTGGCCGTCGGCGTGGTCCAGTACCAGACATCCTCCCAGTACTCGGTCTCCGCGGCATGGAAGATCTCGCAGTGGTCCGGGTTGGAGGCCAGGGCGCACGAGTTCCGGTTGCCCGGCGCCTCGCCGAAGTACTCGGCGATCTGGATGTTGATCTCGGCCGACGTGATGTGGTCGAGGAACTTGTAGGCGCAGTTGATGTTCTTGGTCTTCGAGTTGATCATCCACGTGTCCGACCAGCCGGTCGCGCCCTCGACGGGCTTGACCACGTCGACCGGCACGGGCGGGTCGGAGCCCTGGAGGACGTTGGCGATGACCTGCCAGGTCGTGCCCAGGACGGTGTTCCCGTTCTGGAACGAGCTGATCTGCTTGGTGTAATCGCCCCAGTACTCGCCGACCGCGGGCTTCTGCTTCTTGAGCAGGTCGACCGCCGCCGCGAACTGGGTGTCGTCGAGGGAGTACGGATTCTCGATGCCGAGCTCCGGGTTGGTCGTCATCAAGACGACCGCCGCGTCGGCGATGTAGATGGGCGCGTCGTACACGGAGAACTTGCCCGCGTACGGCGAAGCCGGGTCGAACATCTCGGTCCACGAGGTGGGGGCCGGGTCGACGATGTCGGTGCGCCACATCAGGACGTTGGCGCCGCGGCCGTGCGGGACGCCGTAGTGGACGCCGTCGACCGTGTTGTAGTCCTTGTTCTTGAGGTCGTCGAAGATCTCGGCGTAGCTCGGGATCAGGTCGACATTGACCGGCTGGACGAAGCCGCCGGCCACGAGGCGCAGGCTGGCGTCACCCGAGGCCGACAGGACGTCGTACTGCTCCGGATTGGTCTGGAACAGCGTGAATGCCTCGTCCGACGTGCCGAACGTCTGGACCGTGACCTCGCAGCCGGTCTCCTGCTCGAACGGCGTGACCCAGTCGACCTCGGGGCTCGTCGTGCCGTCCTCGACGTAGCCCGGCCAGGCCAGCACGGACAGCTGGCCCTCGCCATCACCGACCTCGGTGATCGTGCTCGGCGCCGGCGAACCGCCCGGACCGCTGCACGCAACCGCCAGCAGGGCCGTCCCCGCCAGCAGGCTTGCGAACCTGCGTCGTTTCATCCCGTGTCCTCCTCCGTGCCGTGCTCCCCACCAGCGATGGGGAGACAGTGCTGCCGTTCCCAGATGAGCCGGACCGTCCGGCCCTGTTGTGCGAGCGCCTCCGTCGACGACGTGGTGAGGTTCTGCTGGGTCACCACCAGCGAGCCGCCGGCGTCGAGGGCCACCACGTAGCGGGTGTCGGGGCCCAGGTAGACGACGCTCTGGATGCGACCGGCGGCGCCGATCTGGCCCGGCCCGGGCTCGGTGTCCGCATCGGCCAGGCGGATCTTCTCCGGGCGGACGGTGAACGTGCCGCGCCGACCGACGATCGCCTCGGCGACCTCCCCGCTGAGCAGGTTCGAGGTCCCCACGAACCCGGCCACGAAGCGGGTCCCCGGCCGCTCGTAGACGTCGGCCGGCGCGCCGACCTGCTCGATCCGGCCGCGGTTGAACACGGCCAGGCGGTCGCTCATGGTGAGCGCCTCCTCCTGGTCGTGGGTGACGTAGATGAACGTGATGCCGACCTGCTGCTGGATGGCCTTGAGCTCGATCTGCATCTCCTCGCGGAGCTTGAGGTCGAGCGCGCCGAGCGGCTCGTCGAGGAGCAGCACGCGCGGTCGGTTGACGAGCGCCCGTGCGAGCGCGACGCGCTGGCGCTGGCCGCCCGACAGGTGGGCCGGCCTGCGGGCCTCGTAGCCCTCCAGGCGGACCATGCGCAGCGCGTCGGTGACCCGGTCCTGCCGCTCGGCCCGCGGCACCTTGCGGACCATCAGGCCGTAGGCGACGTTGTCGGCGACGCTCATGTGGGGGAACAGGGCGTAGTCCTGGAAGACCGTGTTCACGTCGCGGTCGAACGGCGGCACGGTCGTCACGTCGGCGCCGTGGAGGAGGATCCGCCCCGCGCTCGGCAGCTCGAAGCCGGCGATCATGCGCAGCGTGGTCGTCTTGCCCGAGCCCGACGGCCCGAGCATCGAGAAGAACTCGCCGTCGCGCACCTCGAGGTCGATCCCGGCGACGGCCGCGACATCGCCGAAGCGCTTCTCCACCCCTTCGAGGCGGACCGCGATGTGACCGTGGTCGGCTCGGTCGGGCCGGCGTCCGGCGTCCTGGGTACCGGTGGTCGAGATCGCCAAGCGGGCCTCTGGCTGCGTGCGACGGATGACGGATCGCCGGAACGATGCGGCGGCGCCGGGGACGTGTCAAGCAGGAAGGAGCCGTGTTCCGGCGCCCGGCCCGTGGCGGACCCGCGTCACGGACCCGCGCCCGGTCGATGTGCGGCACACTCCGGCTGTGCGCCCCCACCGCTCCCGGACCCAGCTGGCCGCCGTCCTGCTCGTCGCGTGGGCGGTCATGGCCTGCGCCGGGACCGCCCCGGCGGTCACGCCCGCGCCCGTCGCCGGCACGGCGTCGTCGCCGCGCGAGGTCAACATCGTGGCCAAGGACTACCTGTTCCTGCCCGACGCGCTGGACCTCGTCCCGGGCGAGACCGTGCTGCTGCACGTCATCAACGGCGGGCTCGAGGTCCACGAGGCGGTCATCGGCGACATGCGCGTCCAGGACGCCTGGGAGGCGGCCGAGGCCGCGACCGTCGGTGCGCCCCCGGGGCCCACGCCCGTCGTGTCCGTCCCGCCGGATGTCGCCGGCCTGCGCATCGTGGTCCGCTCCGGCGAGCGGGTGGACGTCCGCTGGACCGTGCCGGCGGATGCCCCGGACGCGCCGACGGCCTGGCTGGTCGGGTGCCACATCCCCGGCCACTGGGAGAAGGGCATGGTCATCCCCATCCGCTGGGTCACACCCGGCGCGGGTTGAGGTGGCTCGGTGGTACGCTCTTGCTCCGCTCCGACCAAGCGCTTCCGAGACCACCACGATCGATCGCCGAGGAGGAACCTGAATGGCCTACGTGATCGCCGAGCCGTGCATCGACGTGCTCGACGTGTCGTGTGTCTCCGTCTGCCCGGTGGACTGCATCCACTACGAGGAAGGGACGGATCGGAAGCTGTTCATCGACCCGAACGAGTGCATCGACTGCGGCGCGTGCGAGCCCGAGTGCCCGGTCAACGCGATCTTCCCCGAGGAGTCGCTGCCGGCCGAGTGGGCCAAGTTCACGGCGATCGACGCGACCTGGTACACGGACAAGGCCGCCGCGCGGGCGGCCGTGGACGAGCACAAGCCGGCCTGATCGCCGGCTGGCCGCGGCCGACGGTCGCGGTCCATGCCGCGGGACGTCCCGCGGCGGCCTGACGCGGGCACCGGGCCGCGACGACCGCGGGATCACAGACGGGTGCCACCATGCGGATCGCTTCGCTCCTTCCTTCGGCCACCGAGATCGTGTGCGCGATCGGGCTCGGCGACGAGCTGGTCGCCGTCACCCATGAGTGCGACTGGCCGCCCGAGGTCGTCGGCACCCCGGTCGTGACCCGCAGCGTGCACGACCTCGTGGACGCCCCGTCGCGCGAGATCCACGATCGGGTGACGGCCTCGATGCACGGCGGTTCGTCGCTCTACGCGCTCGACGAGGAGGCCCTCGCGGCGGCGCGGCCGGACCTCATCCTCACCCAGGAGCTGTGCCGCGTGTGCGCGGTCAGCTACACCGAGGTCAACGAGGTCGCCCGGCGCATCGACGCCGACATCACGGTCGTCTCGCTCGAGCCGACCTCGATCGAGGGGATCTTCAACTCGATCACGACGGTGGGCGCCATGACCGAGGTCGAGGATGCGGCGGTCGACCTGGTCGAGTCGTTGCGCGAGCGCCTGCGCGACGTCGAGCGCGGGGTCGCGGCTCGACGTGAGGCCGGCCGACAGCCGGCCCGCGTGGTCGCCCTCGAGTGGCTCGATCCGCCGTTCGCGGTCGGCCACTGGGTGCCCGAGCAGATCCGGCGGGCCGGCGGATGGGACCTCCTCGGGTCGGACGGTGAGCGCTCGCGCCAGACGACGTGGGAGGCGGTCCTGGAGGTCGACCCCGAGATCATGTTCCTCATGCCCTGCGGCTTCCACCTGGCCGAGACCGTGGCCGAGTGGGCGCGCACCTCCCGGCCCGACGGCTACGAGGACCTTCGTGCGGTCCGCCATGGTGCCGTCATCGCCGTGGACGGCTCGTCGTACTTCTCGCGGCCCGGTCCGCGCGTCATCGACGGCATCGAGCTGCTTGCCGAGGTCATGGACCCGAACGGCTTCCGCGACATCGCGCCGCCGACCGGCTGGACACCGGTCGACTAGGCCCGCCGTGCCGTTCCGCGCCTCGTTCGCCTGCCTGTGGTGCGGCGCCGACCATGTCACCCGATCGCCCGACGACCTTGAGGGCTGGACGCAGCTATGCCCGACCTGCGTCGGCAAGGCCGGCGACAACGAGTTCCTGCGCTCCCGCCTGCGCCGGGCCCTGACCGAGCGCGGGCGGGCCGCCGCCGGGACGACCGGACCGGCCGCGCCGGATCCCGTGCCGCCGGCGGGCCCGGATGCGGACGCGCGGCCGGCGCCGCCGCTCGGCGCCTCGCTCGACGCCACGCGCTCCGCCCCGCCGATCGACGACGACTGGTACGTGCGGCGCGGACCAGCCAGCGAGGGCCCGATCCAGGACGCGACGTTCCTGGCCGAGCTCGACGCCGCGGGCCGCTGGCTGGACGCGCTGCCGCTGGCGGGGCGGATCACCCAGCTCGAGGCCGGCTCCGGCTGGTGGGCGCCGCTGCTCGCGTCGAAGGGGGAGCTGACCCTGCTCGATCGTTCGACGTCGGCGCTCGACGTGGCCCGCGAGCGGCTGGTGGCCCACGGCCTGCGCGCCCACCTGCACGTCCGGGACCCATGGACGGCCGTGGACGAGCAGGGCGCGGACGTCGTGCTCCTGTCGCTGTGGCTCGGCCGGCTCGACCCGACCGATATCCCCACGGCCCTCGGCGCGGCGCGCCGGCACCTGCGACCGGGCGGCCGGCTGGTCGTCATCGACGCCCTGCCCGGCGCCCTCCCGCCGCCGGCGCCCGGGCTCCCGGATGCCCGCCTGCTCGCCGGTGCGCTGTCGGCCGCGGGCTTCGCCGAGGTGGACGCCGCGGTCGTCGGCCGCAACCTGCTCGTGGCCACGGCGATCGCGGCCGGCTGAGCCACGCGGCGGCCCACCCGTCGGTGCGGCCGGTCGCCGTCGCTATACTCCGCCCGATGTCTCCCCTCGAACGGACCACCATCGCGACGGTCGGCTCCGGGGTCATGGCCGAGGCCATGATCGCCGGGCTGCTTCGCGGCGAGCTGGTCACGCCGGGCCAGGTCGTCGCCAGCCACCCGCGCCCGGAACGGCGCGAGACGCTCGAGCGCGAGTACGGCATCCGGACCGTGGCGACCAACGCCGAGGCGATCGACGGCGCCGACGTCATCCTGCTCGGGATCAAGCCCCAGATGCTCGACCGGGTCGGGCGCGAGATCGCCCCCCACCTGCGCCGCGGCCAGCTCGTCCTGAGCGTCCTGGCCGGCGCCACGACGGCGGCCCTGACCGGCATCCTCGGCCACGACCAGGTCGTGCGCAGCATGCCCAACACGCCGGCTCGCCTGGGCAAGGGCATGACCGTGTGGTACGCGACGCCGCAGACCACCGAGGTCCAGCGCGCCCAGGCGGCGGCCCTGCTCGGCGCCCTCGGCGTCCAGCTCGAGGCCGACGACGAGAAGATGGTCGCCATGGCCACGTCGGTGAGCTGCATCGGCCCGACCTACGTGTTCCTGGTCATGGAGGCGCTCATCGACGCCGCGGTCCACCTCGGCTTCCCGCGGCACATCGCGCACGACCTGGTCATCGAGACGCTCGAGGGCAGCACGCTGTTCGCCAAGCAGTCGGGGATGCACCCGGCGGAGCTGCGCAACATGGTCACCAGCCCCGGGGGCACCTCGGCGGCGGCGCTCCACGAGCTGGAGCGTGGCCGGCTGCGCACGGTGCTGTCCGAGGCGGTCTGGGCCGCGTTCCGTCGGACCGTCGAGCTCGGCGACCAGCTCGAGGCGCGGATGGACGCGGAGCGCGAGCAGGCCCGCGATCGATGACGGGCCCGGCGGGTCCCGGCCAGGCGTCCGCGCTCACGGTCGACCTTCGCCGCGCACCCCTCGCGGCCCTGCGGAGCGTCGACTACCGGGCTGCCGAGCGCGACCTGGCGGCCGATGAGGCCGCCCTGTTCGATCGCCTGACCGCGACCTGGGCGGGCCTCGACGACGCCGCCTGGCACCTGCCCGGCGCCGCCCCCTCGGACGCCGGCGGGCCGGACTGGTCACTCGCCGAGCATGTCGGGCACGTCGCCGACTGGCAGGAGCTTGCCACCGACTACGTCCGCGTCGCCATCGACACCGGTCGCTGGCCGTCCGACGACGACTACGACGGCGGCGACTTCGACCGCTACAACGAGCGCCGCCGCGCGCCCTGGACGACGATGCCGGCGGCGGCCATCGAGGCGCGCCTGCGCGCCGCCCGGCCGCGCCTGCTGCGACTCGTCGGCGAGCTCGCGCCGGACGCGCTGCGCGGCCACGCGGCGTGGGGCTGGGTCCACATGACGCTGCACGGGCACTACCTCGACCATCTCGCCGTCATCGAGCCGTGGACCGCCGAGCTGCGCGCCCGCCAGACCGAGGGGGACCCGTTCGTGGCCGATCCGCGCGCCGCCGACCACGAGGGCCTGCTCGAGCAGGACGGGGCGATCCAGGCCCGCTTCGACACGCTCGTCCGGTCCGTTCCGGCCGAGCGCTGGCTCGCCGGCGAGCCCACCCCCGGCTGGACCCTCGGCGACCACGTCGGCCACCTGGCGGACTGGATGGAGGAGGGGGCGCGGGCCCTCGAGGCGCACCGGCGGGACGGCACCTGGGCATCCGACCCGGAGGAGGGGATCGACGCCTGGAACGAGCGCCACGCGGCCGCCCACCGCGGGATGCCGCGCGACGCCGTCCTGGAGCGGTACGACGCCGCCCGCGCGCTGCTGCTCGGCGCCGTCGGGCGGGCGAGCCTGGATGCGCTGCGGTCGCCCGACGGTTGGTCGTGGGTGTACGACTGCCTGCACGGGCACGTCCGCAAGCACCTCGCCATGCTCGGACCGTGGATCGTCGCGCTCGACTGGCCCGAACGGGCCGCCCGATGACCGAGCCGCGGCCCGGCCCGCTCTCGATCGAGGCGATCGTCGCGGTCGAATCGCCGCGCGAGTTCCGGGTCCACCCGCGCGACCGCCAGGTCGCCTTCACGGCGGAGGCGGCCGGTGCGCGGCAGGTGTTCACCATGTCCCTGCGCGGGACCACCCCGGCCGTGCAGGTCACGGCCTCCGCGAAGCCCATCAGCGACCCGCAGTGGTCGCCCGACGGTCGGCGGCTGGCGTTCGTCCGCGATGACGAGATCTGGATCGTCGACGCCGACGGGGCGCGGCTGACCCGGGTCGTGGGCAAGCCCGGTGGCGGCACCTCGCCCCGCTGGTCGCCCGATGGGGGACGACTCGCCTTCCTGTCGCGCCGGCGCGGCTGGTCCCAGGTGTGGGTCATCCAGGCACCCGTCCCGCGGCGCGGTCGCCCGGCTCGCGACCCGCGCCCGCCCGTGGCCCGGCCGGTGACCCCGACCGGCCACGACGTGGAGGGCATCGCCTGGTCGCCCGACGGCCAGCGGATCGCCGTCCACGGTCAGCTCCGCCTCGACGCCCTGACGACGAACCAGGTGGCCCTGGCCGACCCCGCCGGGGGCCCGCTCGAGATCGTCGCCGGCGAGTCGAGCCACGACGCCGGCCCGGTCTGGATGGCGGACGGGTCCCTCCTGTTCGTCTCGGACGCGGACGGCTGGTTCCAGGTCGTGCGCCGGTCGGCCGACGGTCGCCACCGGATGGTCCTGACCGACGGAGCGCGCGAGCACGGCGAGCCATCGGGCGGGACGGGGTACGTCCCCCTGCCCTCGCCGGATGGCAGCCGCTTCGTCCATATCGAGGTCCACGACGGCCTGATCGACCTGGTGGTCCGCGCGCTCGACGGGGCGGCGACCCCGAGGCGCGGCCGCGGCCGCCCGCCGCGCACCCCGCGAACGGTGAACGTCGCGGGAGCGGTCGGGCCGGCCGTGCGGCTGTCGCCGTGGGACGGCGTGTGGCGGTCCGTCGGCTGGCTGCCCGACGGCGCGTGGCTGGCGGCCCTCGGCGAATCGGAGACCCGCCCCCAGGACCTGTGGCTGCTGCCCGTGCCGGGGGTGGCGCCCGAGGGCGCGCGCCCGCGCCAGGTCACCGATGCCCGCCCCGCCGTCCTGGCCGCGGCCCTTGCGCCCGGCCGGGTGCCGGCCGGCGAGCGCGTGGCGATCACCGCCCGGGACGGCCTGCGCGTGGAGGGCACGCTGTGGCGCCCGCCGGCGGCGACGGGCAAGCGCCGCGGCCGGACCGTCCCGACCGTGATCTACCCGCACGGCGGACCGACCTGGCAGTCCTTTCGCGGGTTCGCTCCGTTCCGACTGCTCCTGGCCCAGGAGGGGTACGCGTTCCTCGACGTCGACTTCCGGGGCTCGACCGGCTACGGCCGGGAGGTTCGCAACGCGAACCACGACGAGTGGGGCCATGCCGACGTGCACGACCTCATCGACGCGGCCGAATGGGTCCGGGCCCAGCCGTGGTCGGACGGTCGGCTGGCCGTCTACGGCGGCTCGTACGGGGGGTACCTCGTCCTGTGCGCGCTCGTCGAGGCGCCCGAGCTGTGGGCCGCCGGCGTGGACCTGTACGGGGACTCCGACATCGCCGAGAGCTTCCGCCACGGCGATCGGCCCGGCCGGCTCGACCTCCAGAGGATGATGGGCCATCCCGACGAGCCGGAGCGCCGGGACCGCTACCGGCGCGGCTCCCCGGTCCACCGGGCCGAGCGGATCGAGGCACCCCTCCTGATGCTCCACGGGCGCAGGGACAAGCGCGTCGTGCCGCTCATGACCGAGCGCATGGTCGAGGCCCTCGAGATCGAGAGCAAGCCGTACGAGGTGCACTGGTACGACGACGAGGCGCATGGCTGGGAGCGGCGCGAGAACCGGCGCGACGCGTTCGAGCGTATCCGGACCTTCCTGCGCACCCACGTGCCGACCGACGACGGGTCCGGCGCCGGCTGATCGCCGCCCGAGGTTCCGGTCAGCCGCCGGGGAACGCCAGGCGCGTGCCGGGCGCCAGGCCGGCGAGTCGGCCGAGCGGCGCCTCGATGGCCCAGCGGAACGGTCCGGGCGCCACGGTGCGCGGGCACGGCGTGCGCTCGCAGGGCGCCATCGACGCGGTACCGATGAGCGCGCCGTCCGCGCCGAACCAGGCGATGTCGAGCGGCGACGCGACGCCGTCCATGACGAACGCGACCGCGTCCGGGTCGACCTCGCGGCCGAGGTCGAACAGCATCCCGTCGGCGCCGTCGAAGTCCGTCCGGCCGCGCATCCCCTCCGAGCCCGCCTCGAGCAGGACGAGCGGCATCCCGTCGAGCGAGGCCGAGCGGGTGGCCGACGCCGATCCGGTGGCCGACGTCGATCCGGTGGCCGACGCCGATCCGGTGGCGCCCGCGACCGCGCAGCCGACGAGGGTCAGCGCGAGGGCCACGATGCCGACCAGCCGGCGCGATGGCGAGGGGCGGTCGGTCCGACGGTCGTCCATGCTCGCCCGAAGGGTAGCGCGACCCATCGCCCGGTGACCGTCACGACGACCGGTACGAACCCCGCCGAGGTCCCCTCCTGGTCCGCGAGCTCGACCGCTGGGAGGAATCGGAACGGCCGTCCCGAGCGGACGGCCGTCGATGCGCGATCGGGACCCGTCGGCGTCGCCGCCGGGGTCCCGGAACGGTCGCTTGGACTAGAACCAGCGGCGCCCGGCCATCAGCACGAGGCTGGAGCCGGCGAGCGCCGACAGGAGCAGGACGACCCGGAAGGTCTCCGAGCGAAGTCGTTCCATGGGCGTCTCCTTCGTGAGGCTGGAGTGCGTGGTTCGTCCCCCGGACAGCAAACCTAGTGCCGACGGTCGAGCGCGCCCATGACCCGCAGGTACGGGTCCGATGGGTCCATCGGGGGAGGTTCCCGCACGCACCGCTCGCCGTCCGGCCCGCCCCCGCCCCGCCGGTCAGTCGCGGGGCGGCTCCGGCGCGCGCATCCCGAGCGCGATCACCAGCGCCACGCCGATGGCGATCAGCACGTCGCCGACGCTGAACACGTTGGCCAAGGGCACCCACGGGGGCAGCGCGAAGACGTCGGTCAGCGGCGCCACGGCCGGGTCCGCCACGACGGCCGAGTTGGAGAACCCGTCCGTCGGGTCGAGCCCGGCCGCCCGCAGGGCGTCGACCGTGGTGGGCATCACCCCGCCGTTCGCCACGATGGCCAGCAGGTTCGCGGCGGCACCGGCCATCACCAGCGGCATGCCCGCCAGCCGGACGTTGCGGACGACCGCGACGAGGACCGCGGCCGTGGACGCGACATAGACCGCAGCCCCGAGCCCGTCGTCCAGGTCCTCGACCAGCCCCGAGAAGAGCACGACCTGGACGAGCAGGCCGGCCATGGCCAGCCACGCCCAGGCGAACGGCACGGACGACAGACGCTCCAGGCGGCCGCCGGCGAGCCAGCCCCCGAGCAGGCCGATCGGGATCGCGTACAGGATGAACATCGGCCGCAGTGTCGCACGGCGAGCGCCGGCGCCGGCGGTGCCCGCGCCCCCCGCGCGGGCGTGGTCGGCCGGTATCCTGCCGCCAGGCCGCTCGGAGCTGCGGCTGCGCGGGAGGTGCACGATGGAGGTCTATCCCCTGGTCGTGACGGCACACGTCGTGCTGGTCATCTTCGCGTTCATGGCCCACGGCGTGTCCGCGTTCGCGATGTTCGGCGTCCGCCGCGAGACCGATCGGGCCCGCATCGGCGCGATGCTCGACCTGTCGTCCAGCGCGCTCATGCTGGCCGGCATCGGGCTCACCCTGGCGGTCCTGAGCGGGATCGTCGCTGCCCTGATGGCCGGCTCCTTCGGGCGGGCCTGGCCGTGGGTCTCGATCGTCGTCGTGGTGGCCGCCTGGATCGCCATGACCCCCCTGGCCGCCGGCCCGATGAACGAGGTGCGCAAGGCCCTCGGGCAGGCCGTCCGCGGCGACAAGCCGGGCGACCCGCCGCGCGTCCCGGCCGACGATGCCGCCCTGGCATCGACGGTCCGCCGGCTGCGGCCCGAGGCGGCCGCGACGATCGGGCTGGTCGCCCTCGTCGTGCTCGTCTGGCTGATGGAGGCCAAGCCGTTCTGACCGGTCCGCGGGCTGCTGCCGCCGCCGTCGCCCTGGCCGTGGCGGTCGGCGCCTGCGCCATCGAGCCGGTCGACGACACCGCCAGTGGCGGCCTCGTCGAGACGTCGTGGACGGTCGTCTCGATCGATGGGGCGCCGACCCTGCCGGACAGTCCGCCGACGCTCGACTTCACGCCGGACGGCCTGTCCGGGACCACGGGCTGCAACCGCTACGGCGGCACGTTCCGGACGGAGCGCGACGCGTTCAGCGCGGTCCTCGGCGTCATGACCGAGATCGACTGCGACGATCCGCGTTCGGCCCAGGAGGCGGCCTTCGTCGCGGCCCTCGCGAAGGTGGACCGCTGGCGTCTGCGCGAGGACGGCGCGCTGGAGCTGCGCGGGGCCTCGACCATCGTCGCGCGGCCCGCGATCGCGCCCTGACGTGGCGACCCGTCCCACCGTCCGGGTCCGGCCGATGACGGCCGACGACTGGCCGGAGGTCCGGCGCATCCACGCGGAGGGCATCGCGACCGGCGACGCCACCCTCGAGCGCGAGCCGCCGGACTGGGACCACTTCGACCGGTCCCATCGGCACGACTGCCGGCTGGTGGCGACGGCGCGCGGCGGTGACGTGCTGGGCTGGACGGCGCTGACCGCCTACTCGGCGCGGCGCGTCTACACCGGCGTCGCCTGGGAGAGCGTCTACGTCGGCGAGGCGGCTCGCGGCGCGGGCGTCGGCAGGGCGCTCCTCACGGCGCTCATCCGCGAGGCCGAGGCCGCCGGGTTGTGGACGCTCATGGCCGGCGTGCTGGCCGAGAACGTGGCCAGCCGCGCGCTCCACGCGCGCGTCGGATTCCGCGAGGTGGGCGTCCAGCGCTCGATCGCCCAGGATCGAACCGGCCGCTGGCGCGACGTCGTGCTGCTCGAGCGCCGCAGCCGGAAGGTGGGGCGCTAGCCGCCGGTCCCGTCGCGGATCCGGCCCGTCCGGACGGGCGCGCAGGCGATCCCGCGACGCGCCATCATCACACCATGACCGACCTCCGAGCCCGCACCCGTGCCGGCGAGACGCTGATCGGCGTCTTCGCCGACCTCGCCTCGCCCCTGGCCGCCGAGCTGTGCGGCGTCGCCGGCTACGACTGGATCGTGCTCGACCTCGAGCACGGCGAGTCGACCGAGGCCGACCTGCTCGCCCTGCTGTACGCGGTCGAGACCACCCCGATGACGGCGCTGGTCCGGGCCCAGAGCGCCGAGCGGCTGCGCATCGGGCGGGCCCTCGACCTCGGGGCGGCCGGGGTCATGCTCCCCCAGCTCCAGTCGCTCGACGAGGTTCGCGCGGCCGTCGCCTGGCTCCGCTACCCGCCCGTCGGCCAGCGCGGCATCGCCCTCCGGACGCGCGGCGCCGATCTGGGGGCGATCGCCCACGCCGACGTCGCCCGCGTGGTCAACGAGCGCGTCACCGGCATCGTCCAGATCGAATCGCGCGGGGCCCTTGCCGCCGCCGACGACATCGCCGGGCTGGACGAGGTGGACGTGCTGTTCGTCGGCCCGGCGGACCTGACCCACGCGCTGGGCGTTCCGGGGCGGTTCGACGAGCCGGTCTACCGGGACGCGCTCCGCTCGGTCGTGGCGGCCGCCGACGCGCACGGCAAGGCGGCCGGCATCCTGGTCTACGACGCGGCGGCCGTGGCCGGCCTGCTGGACCTCGGGTTCCGCTTCATCGGCGTCGGCTCCCAGGGCTCGTTCGTGAGTGCCGGGGCGTCGGCGATGCTCCGGGCCGCCGGTCGCTAGTCGGCCTGGATCTCGGCCTCCAGCGGGGTCGCCGGCTGCGGGGCGCCGGGCCGGCGCGGACCGGTCTGGGCGACGATCACGGCGACCACGATGAGCGCGCCGCCGACGAGCTGGATGGGCGCCAGGCGCTGGTCGAGGATCAGCAACGCGAGCACCACGATGAACACCGGTTCGGTCGTGCTGACCAGGGCGGCCTGGGCGGCCCCGATCCGGCGCGCGCCGGCGTACAGCGCCTGGATGGCCAGGAACGAGGCGAGCACCCCGATGCCGAGCAGCCACGGCCAGCTCGTGACCGGGATGGACGCGGGGTCGGGTGGCGTTCCGGTGACCGTCGCGATCGCGCTGAACACCAGAGCGCTGGCGGCCATCATCAGGGCCGTCGTGACCGCGGCGTCGCCGGCGCTGTGCGACTCGGCCGGCGCCTCGCGGGCGAGGCGATCGCGCCGCTCGCCGGCCAGCCGCGCCGAGAGGACGATCCAGGTCGCGTAGATCGCCGCCGAGGCCAGGATGAGCAGGAGCCCGTCCCACGGGATCCCGGCCGACGCGTCGAGTCCCCCCAGTGCCAGGACCACCCCGGTCAGGGCGATACCGAGGGCGAGCCACGGCCGCCGCCCGTCGAGCGGCGTGGCGAAGCGCAGCGACAGGAGCGCGACCAGCACCGGATAGAGATAGACGAGGACGCCGGCCAGGGCCGCTTGGATGATCTCGATGCCGGCGTAGTACGTGCCGGCGTTGCCGGTGTACAGCGCGCCGAGGGCCAGGGCGACGACGACCTGCCGACGCGGCAGGCGTCGCAGGGTCGCCCGCCGGTGCCGGTCGGCGAGCAGCCAGATCCAGGCGGCGCTCGCGCCGATGAGGAAGCGCCAGGCCATCAGGGTCAGCCAGCCGAGCCCGTCGGCGTAGCTCAGCGTGGCGAAGATCGAACCGGATGCGAACGACATCCCCGCGATGAGGACGAGTCCGATGCCGAGGAGTCGCTGCCGATCCATGAGGTCCGAGGCTACCAGCGTCGGGCGTGCCTCGGGACGCAGCGGGGCGTCCGCACTACACTCTGACCGTGAGCGACACGACCGACACCGCCGTCGCGCGGCGGCTCCCGTCCCTGGCCGACGAACGCCTCAGCGTGCTGAGCCGGCGGCGGCCCGTCACCGTCGGACCGGGCACGCCCCTGGCCGAGTGTGTGGCGGCCATCCAGCGGACGGGGACCGGCGACTCCGTGTTCGTGTGCGATCCCGACGGCCGCCTCCTGGGCGTCCTCACCGAACGCGACGTGTTCGGGCAGATCGTGGCCGGCCGCGTGGACCTCTCGGAGCCGGTCGAGTCGCTGATGACGACCGACCCGCGCACGCTCGACCTCGAGCAGTCGATCCGCGACGCGATGGAGCTGATGCAGACCGGGCGCTACCGGAACGTCCCCGTGGTCGACGGGGACGGCCGCCTCGTCGGCGTCGTCCGCCAGTCCGACATCATCAAGTACCTCGCCGAGGCGTTCCCGGAGGAACTCCTCAACCTGCCTCCGCGACCCCACCAGAAGATGAAGGAGCCGGAAGGCGCGTGACCACGACCACCGAGGCGCACCCGCTCGAGATCCAGGAGCTCGAGCGCGTCACCATCCGATTCGCCGGCGACTCCGGTGACGGGATGCAGCTGACGGGGACCCAGTTCACCCGCACCGCGGCCATCTTCGGCAACGACATCAGCACCCTGCCGGACTTCCCGGCCGAGATCCGGGCGCCGGCCGGCTCGCTGCCGGGCGTGTCGGGCTTCCAGATCAGCTTCAGCTCGAACGAGATCCACACCCCGGGTGACCAGCCCGACGTGCTCGTGGCGATGAACCCCGCGGCCCTCAAGACGAACATCGGCGACCTGCCGGCCGGCGGAGCCCTGCTGGTCAACAGCGACGCGTTCACCCAGGCCAACCTGAACAAGGCGGCCTACGCCAGCAACCCCCTGACCGACGGGTCGCTCGAGGCGTACACGACCTTCGAGATCCCGATCTCGACGCTCAACGAGCGCTCGCTCGACGGGCTCGACATGACCAGCAAGCAGAAGGACCTGACCAAGAACTTCTTCGCGCTCGGGATCATGTTCTGGCTGTACGAGCGCGCCATGGAACCGACGCTCGACTGGATCGACGCCAAGTTCGGCGCTCGGCCGGTCATCGCCGAGGCGAACAAGCGGGCGCTGCGCGCCGGCTACGCCTACGGCGAGACCACCGAGATGTTCCACACCCACTACCGGGTCAAGCCGGCCCGCCTGGCCCCGGGCACATACCGCAACATCACCGGCAACGAGGCGACGGCCCTCGGCTTCCTCGCCGCCTCCCGCCTGTCCGAGCGGCCGCTGTTCTACGGCTCGTACCACATCACCCCGGCCAGCGACATCCTCCATCAGCTGTAGGGCTACAAGGCCTTCGGGGTCAAGACCTTCCAGGCCGAGGACGAGATCGCCGCCATCGGGGCCGCGATCGGCACGAGCTACGGGGGGTCGCTCGGGATGACCGCCTCGTCCGGCCCGGGCATCGCGCTCAAAACGGAGGCGATGGGCCTGGCCGTGATGGTCGAGCTGCCGCTCGTCGTCATCGACGTCCAGCGCGCTGGGCCCTCGACCGGCATGCCGACCAAGACCGAGCAGGCCGACCTCCTCCAGGTCATGTTCGGGCGCAACTCCGATTCGCCGATCCCGATCGTGGCGCCGGCCACCCCGAGCGAGTGCTTCGACATCGCCATCGAGGCGGCTCGCATCGCGCTCAAGTACATGACCCCGGTGGTC
>JBKHXL010000055.1:0-23326 GCA_046566045.1 Candidatus Limnocylindria bacterium | reverse complement strand
CCCGGCCGTTCCAGCTCGGCCATTGCGGCATGTTCAGCGGGGTGGACGTCGACGGTTCGTACTGGGATCCGATCGGACCCATCTCGTTCACCAGCGGCGAGGCGGTCAACGAGACGCCGGGCATCCTGACCATCACCGGACCGGACCGCGCCACGTTCACGGCGCCGGGCGGGTTCACCGTCCAGCTCGTGCGCCACGACGGACCGAAGTTCCTGCCCTTCTGTATGTGACGGTCGGCCCGCGACCCGGCTATGCTCGGGTCGATGCCACGACAACTCGCCCGACGCGTCCCGCTGGCCGAGCTGCACTGCCACCTCGGTGGCGCGGTCACCCCGTCCATCATGTGGGGCATCGCCCACTCCCAGGGCATCAAGCTGCCGACCAAGGACTACTGGGAGTTCCGCGACATGATCACCGTGTCGCGGCGGACCCGATCGTTCGACAGCTATCTGCAGCTGTTCCACTGGACCGAGCTCATCCAGAGCTCGCCGCTGGCGGTCGAGCGCGCCGTCTACGAGGTCGTCGGCGGGGCCTACCGGAAGAACAACGTCACCACGATGGAGTTGCGCTTCAATCCCATGAAGCGGAACCGGGGTGGCGAGCAGGACCTCGACCACATCATCGCGGCGGCCGTGCGGGGGATGGACCGCGCGACCCTGGAGTACCCGGTCAAGCCCGGCCTCATCTTCTGCCTCGACCGGGCCTTCCCGTACGAGCTCAACGAGATCATCGCGGAGAAGGCGATCAGCTGGCGCGACCGCGGCGTCGTCGGCGTCGACATCGCCGGCCCGGAGGCGTCCACGTTCCGCGTCGCCGACTATCGACGGCTGTTCCGACGCGTCCGCCAGTACGGACTCGGGATCACCGTCCACACCGGCGAGTCCGGCCCGGTCGACGAGGTGGCTCGCGTCGTCGAGCTGCTCGAGCCCGACCGCATCGGCCATGGCGTCAAGGCGGCGTACGACCCGCGGGCGATGGAGATGATCCGCGATCGCGGCATCGTCCTCGAGATCTGTCCCACCTCGAACCTCAACACCCGGGTCGTGAGCGGCTGGGACGAGTTCCGCTGGATCTTCGACACGTTCCGACGCAACGACATCCGGTTCACCATCAACACCGACGGCCCCGAGATGCTCAAGACCTACATCCGCGACGAGATGGCGACCCTGGGGCGGCTCGGGATCCTGTCGCTCGGGGACCTGGAGCACGCGGCCGCCACGTCACTGGCCGCCTCGTTCGTGCCGAACGTCTCGGACGTGCCGGCGCCGGTCGTCGAGCCAGCCGCGCGGGTCACCGTCGAGCGCGAGGAGGCGTGACCCGGGGGCGCTCGGGCCGGATCAGTCGGTCGGGCCGCCCACGCGATACGTGCAGCAGCGATCGCCGGCGGCGATGTGCGACTCGCGCTCGACCGTCGTGCCCAGCACCTCGCGGAACAGGTCCAGCTCCGCCTGGCACGCCGCGGCGTGCTCCGTCGAGACGCGATGGATGGCGCAGTTCCGCTCGACGATCCGGAGCACGCCGTCGGCCCCGACGACGGCCTCGGCCAGGTAGCCCTGCTCATCCTGGATGACCGCCAGCTCGCGCGCGCGCTCGGCGATCGGGGCGTCGGGCCCCAGGCGCTCGGCCATGCGCTGGCGGACGCGTTCGCGAGTGATTCGCCGACGCTCCTCGAAGACGCCCTCGATCAGGGTGTCGCCGCCGATCGAGCGGATGGCGGCCAGCAGGCCGGACGCGAGACCGTCGTAGTTGGTCGGGAACAGGTCCTGCGCGGCCTCGGTCACGTCGTACTCGTGACGCGGGCGTCCGACCCCGTGCTTGATCGCTCGTCGGCTGACGAGGCCCGCGGCCTCGAGCGCGTGGAGCTGCTGGAGCACCCCGGTCCGCGACAGCCCAAGGCTGCCGGCGAGGGTCTCGGGCGTGCTCGGCCCGTCGTGGCGGAGACGGAGCAGGAGCTCGCGCCGAAGCGTGGACGGGCCGCTGATGGCGCTCGGCTCGGTCATCGTCGCCCAAGGCTAGCACCCGAGCCCGGCACGCGCTGGCGGTGGTAGGCTCCGGCCGGATGGACCTCGACCTCCCCGCCGAACACACGCTGCTCCGCGACACGATCCGTGACTTCATGGCGACCGAGGTCGCGCCGGTCATCGACGAGCACGAGCGCGAGCGCCGCTTCCCGAGCGACATCGTGCGGCGCATCGGCGAACTCGGCTGGCTCGGCATCCCGATCCCCGAGGACGAGGGCGGGGCCGGCCTCGACACGCTCGCCTACGCGCTGGCCGTCGAGGAGATCGCCAGGGTCTGGGGCTCGCTCGCCATCATCGTCGCCGCCCACACGTCCCTCGGCTGCGGACCGCTCCACCTGGCCGGCTCGGACGAGCAGAAGCAGCGCTACCTCGTCCCGATGGCGTCCGGGTCGGTCATCGGCGCGTACGGCCTGACCGAGCCCGGCGCCGGCTCCGACGCCGGTGGCACGCGCACGACCGCCCGCCAGGACGGCGACGGCTGGGTCATCGACGGTGCCAAGCGGTTCATCACGAACGCCGGCCAGGCCGGGACGTACATCATCACCGCGCGCACCGGCGAGACCGCGCGGGGCGGCGCGCAGATCAGTGCGTTCATCGTCCCGGCGGACACGCCGGGCTTCAGCGTCGGGCGGCTCGAGGACAAGCTCGGGCTCCACGCTTCGGCCACGGGCGAGCTGCGCTTCGATGGCGTCCGCGTGCCGGCGGAGAACCTGCTCGGCGAGCGGGGGGCCGGCTTCCGGACGTTCCTCCGGGTCCTCGATGGTGGGCGCATCAGCATCGCCGCGATGGCCCTCGGGCTCGCCCAGGCCGCCCTCGATGCCAGCATCCCGTACGCACGGACGCGCGAGCAGTTCGGCCGCCCGATCGGCACGTTCCAGGGGGTCGCCTTCATGGTCGCCGACATGGCGACCGAGATCGAGGCGGCCCGCGCCATGGTCCGAAGGGCGGCGTGGCTCAAGGACCGGGGCCGCGACTACGGGCTCGCGGCCGCGCAGGCGAAGCTGTTCGCGTCGGAGGTGAGCAGCCGCGCCACGAACGCCGCCGTCCAGATCCACGGCGGATACGGCTACGTCACCGACTACCCGGTCGAGCGTTACCTGCGCGACGCGAAGCTGACCGAGATCGGGGAGGGGACGAGCCAGGTCCAGCGCCTGGTGATCGGGCGACAGGTCCTCGACCTGCGCGTCGAGTAGGCCTACCCGACCTTCGTCAGGCGGACGATCAGGCGGTACTGGCTGTTCGCCCCGACGCAGGTCTGGAGGGTCAGGCTCGGCGAACCCTGTGACGCGTACGCCCACGCCCCGTCGTCGGGCGTGGTCACCCGCCACCAGCGCACGGCGTAGGTCGAGACCCGCCCGGCGCCGTCGGCGTGGACGACCTGCATGCTCTTTGCGCAGGGCGCCGCGGCCTCGACCCGCGACACGGAGCGGGCCTTGACGGACGGGGCGCCGGTGTCGCCGCGTCCGGTCCAGCCGCTGACCTGCGGCCGGTCGGTCGGACGCCGGACGGACGATGCCGCGATGGGCTCGCTCGCGGCGGCGGCCGCGGCGCCGAGCGGCTCCGGCACGGACCGGTCGGCGATGACGACCCGCGACGCGGCAAGCGCGGTCGGGTCCGCGTCGATCGGCAGCGGGGCGGACGGGACGGGGGTCAGCCACGAGCCGGCCACGGCGCCCGGGATCGCGGCGGCGATGAGCGCGACGACGACGAACAGGCCGGCGAGGCCGCTGCGGCGGGGACGCATGGAGGGCATGACCGGAGTGTCGGCGCGCGACCGGCCGCCGACGCTGGCCCGGATGTCCGGGCGGCCATGGGACGGTCGTGCCGGACCGGTCTACGTCAGGCGGCCCGGGACCGCACCGCACCCATCCGGACCGCCCGTCCGGTCAGTTCCCGGTGCCGGCGGCGACCTCCAGCGCCGCGCGGACGGCCGCCTCGAAATCAGGTGCCCATGGGCCCTGGCCGGCGACCACGTAGGGCGACTGCTCGGCGCTCTCGAACGTCTGCGGATCGGTCACGAACGAGCGGGCGCAGTCGTCCACGGTGGCCCGCAGGCGCTCGAATGCGGCGCGGTTGCGGAACACGTACAGGTAGATCCGGACGGGCTCGGCCTGGTCCAGCCCGCTGGCGTCGAACCCGATGGCCGTCGGGATGAGGACCGGGTCGGCGCACCCGGCGTCGCCGGACACGATCCGCTCGATGGCGATGGTCCGCTTCGTCAACTCGGTGGCGATGCCCTGGAAGTCGGCCGGGGTCGGGGCGGGCGGCGACGTGGAGATCGAGCCGCACGCCGCGGCGAGGAGCGCGACGAGCACCAGGAGGACGGGGGGCGTGGAACGGGGAACGGGCGGCACGCCGGCGAGGCTACCACCGCATCGGCCGGCCGTGCCGCGACGGGTACGATGGCGGCCTCGTGGAGGCTGTCGTCATCTCGGTCGTGTCGCGCCGGATCGCCGCCCTGGCGGTCGCCGCCATGCTGGCCGGGCTCGTGCCGTCGGTCGGTCCGGGTCCGCTGGCGGCCGCCGACGACGCACCACTGGAGCGGCCCATGCGCGACGCCTGGGCCCTGCCCGGCGCAGCCGAGGCCGCGCCCCGGCTGCTCGTGGTGGACGACGCACGACCGGCGCCCGGCGCCATCCGGGTCCGGCTGCTGGAGCGCGACCGCGTGTGGGTCGAGCGGTCCGGCGCCGACGTCGCGGTGGTGACACCGGATCACGGTGGCATCCGCCCCGTCCATGGGGTCGGGGCGCCGTGGATGGTGCCCGTCGCCGAGAACGCGGTCGCGATCATCGTCAGCGAGCGGATCGATACCGCGGTCGTGGTCCGGGTCGAGGTGCGCGACGGCCCCGACGGCCCGAGCCTCCACCAGGGGTCCCCGGTCAGCCTTCCGTTCCGCGTCGACGATGCGGGCGTCGCCGACGTGGCCGGGACCGGTGTCGCGAGCCTCGTCGTGGCCTCGGCGCAGACCCGCCGGAGCGGCTCGGTCTGCCAGGGGTCGGTGGTGGTGGTGCTCGACCCCGAGACGCTCGCCACGACCTCGACCATCGACCTCCCCGGCTGGCGCATCGCAGGCGGCGTGCTCGGACGCTTCGACGAAGCGCCCGGCGACGACCTGCTCGCCTACGCCTACCCGAACTGCCCGGCGGCGCCCGACCGGGCCACCGAGGCGAGAGTGACGAGCGTCCGCCTGTCGGATGGATCCCTGCGGGTCGTCGCTCGAGCGGCGGCGACGACCGGATTCCTGGGCGCGCCGCTGCGGGTCGGTGCCGACGATGCGCCGAACGATGGCGTCGTGGCGCGGACATCCGACGGCCTGGCCGTGCTGCGGCCCGGGGCGTCGCCGGATGCGTCGTGGCGGTCGACCGTGCTGGGCCCGGCGGATGGGTGGCCGCTCGCCGTCCACGACCGGGGTCAGGTCCTCGCCCGCTACGCGATCACGTGGCTCGCCCCGGGGTCGGACGGCGACGCCGCCGTGCGGGCGACCGATCTGGGCGAACTCGACGCGGATCCTCGCGGCCCGTTCATCCTGTCCGCCGACGCGCTGCCCTGGCAGGATGTCGGCACGACCCGCTTCGACCGGGTCGTGGAGGCGGTCGAGGAC
This sequence comes from Candidatus Limnocylindria bacterium, assembly GCA_046566045.1. GTDB lineage: Bacteria > Chloroflexota > Limnocylindria > Limnocylindrales > CSP1-4 > SPCO01. The sequence goes on along the minus strand of JBKHXL010000055.1, from coordinate 17,704 downwards.
GGGGCGCGGACCGGCCGCCCACCGGTCGGGTGGGTCGGTGACATCGGCGGGGACGGCTGCGTCGTCGTGCTCGTGCCGGCCGCGCGGCTCGGATGCGATGGCGCGTCCATCGGGTCGGGCGCGACGTGGATCGGGGCGCGGCCCCTGGCGGTCGTCGGCGATCGGAACGACCGGCAGTTGCTGGTGGCCGGCGGCCTCGGCTGGGAGGAGGCGAGGCTGCCCGCGACACCGACGCCCGCCGCGACCGGCGTCGCCGGCTGGTGGCGCCACGGGCCGTCCGAGCCGTTCGCGCTGAACGAGCTGCGCGCCGCGGACGCGACCGACATCCGCGCGTTCCCGGTCGCCAGGGCGACCATCGACGGCGTCGTCGTGCCGTCCGGGACCGTGGACATCCGCGGGTTCACCGGTACCCGGCTGTTCGCGCGGATCGTGCCGGCCGAGCCGGACGCGGGCGACGTGGTGACGCCCGCGGCGGACGACCTGCGGCGGGTCGCGACAGGCTCCGACGAGCGCAGGGTGGTCGCCCGCGTGCCGGTCGCGCCGGGCCTGGAGGCCGGCCGGGAGCTCGGCCTCGCGCGCATCGACCTGGCCCCGACCCGGGCGGACCCCGGGCCGTGGCGGGTCACGGCCGTTCCGATCGACGTGCTGGGTGAGGTGGGGCGCCCGGTGTCGGGCATCGTCGTCAGCGACGTCGAGCCGCCGACCGTGCGCGGGCCCGCGCCGTTCACCAGCCCGGTCTGGCCGGCGGAGACCGTGCTGGCGGGTGAGACCGAACCCGGGACGACGGTGGTCGTCGAGGGCATCGGCCCGATCGAGGTGGACCGCCGGGGCCGCTTCTCCATCCGGGGCGCGCTGGCGCCGTGGCCGCAGTCGTTCCGCGTGACCGTGACCGACGTGGCCGGCAACGTCACGGCGCAGGAGGTCAGCGTCGTCGGCGGGATCGACTATCGCCAGATCCCGCTCGAGGCGGTCCTCGCGGCCCTGCTCGTCGTCGCCGTGGTCGTCAGCGGGATCCGCGGCGTCCGGCGTCCGGCCGGCTCGCCCGGCGTGATCGACGCCGCCGATGCCGCGATGCGCCCGGGCGGGGACGCGACCGGCCCGGTCATCGAGGAACTGCGCTCCGGCCCGGTGGACTGAACCGGCGCCCCGGTTGTCAGCGGTCGCGCGCCCGTCGCTTGGCGTCGCGCAGGCGCTGCATCGTGTCGTCCGCCCCGCCGACCGATGGCGGGTTCGCGGGCACGGCCGATGGCGGGTTCGCGGGCACGGCCGCGGGCGCGGTCGCGGGCGCCGCGGCTGCAGCATCCGGCGGCGCCGCGGCCGCAGCCGTCGGCGGCGCCGTCGTCGCGACGGGCGCCGACGGCGCCTGGTCCTCGCCAGCGGGACGTGGCTCCTCGCGCAGGGCGCCGCGGGTCACCGACGAGGTGGCGCGTTCGCGGGCCGCCAGCAGGCTCGCCCCTGCCGCCGTGCGGACCGCCGGTCCTCGGCCGCGCCGGCCGATCGAGCGCACCCACCCGCCCGCGGCCGCGAACTCGCGCCGCCCGACGGACACGCGACGCAGGGCGATGTCGAGCGGCCACAGCAGGAGGGCCAGCACGAGGAGCATCGGCCACAGGTCGGCGAACTGGCTCGTCGCCGTCAGGTCGTGGATCCACGGATCGAGCGGCGTGTCGATGACCGTGCCACCGGTGGCCGATCGGAGGGCCGCCAGGAACGGTTCGTTGGGCCCCAGCTGGCGGTACTCGGCCGCGGTCGGCGCGACCAGGCCGACCGTGCGCCCGAGCGGCGACGAGCCCGGCCGGGTCTGGATGATCCGCACCGCGTAGGCACCCGAGTCGATCTCGCCCAGCGCGACCTCGTAGACGCCCGGGGCCACCTGCACGAGATCCACCTCGGACGAGCCCAGGTCGGGGCCGACGACGACGGCTGACGTGGTGTAGAAGTCGCGCGGCGATCCGTCGGGATCCACGCTCTCGACGTGGAGGGTCGTCCGGCCGCCGCGCGTGTCGAACGTGGCCTCGATGCCGTCGGTCTCCTCGCCGGGGAATGTCCACGACACGAGCTGGCTGAAGAAGCGCGGGAATCCCGCCCAGCCGATCCAGTCGCGGGCCCAGCGGCCCGTGCTGTCCGACGTCCAGGCGACCGACCGGCCCAGGCCGTACTGCCACTGGGCGAGGAGCGGGTCGTCGCGCGCCGTGACCAGGACGGTCTGGGCGGCCGGCTTTGCCGTCGTCCCGTTGTAGCCGCGCAGGCGCGGCAGGCCGTCCTCCAGCCCGCGCAGGATCGGCGACGACGAGGTCAGGATCGGGAAGAACGGCTCCTCGACGATCTGCTGGCCGGACACCTGCTGGGTCTCCTTGAGGAAGATGTCCGGGATCGACGAGGGGTTCGCCGCGTCGTAGAAGCGCCCGCCGCCCTTCGTCGCGAGGTCCTCGAGGAACGGGTTCGAGCCGCCGCCGGCGCCGACCGTCGACAGGGTGATGCCGGCCGTCTTCATGCGCGCCAGGATGTCCTCGTAGGCACCCGACGACGACCAGCCGTCGGTCAGCAGGATGATGTGACGGCGCGTCGCCGCGGCATCCTCGAGCGAGTCCACGGCCCGCTCCAGGCCGGCGAAGATGTTGGTCTGGCCGATCGGCTCGAGGCCCGCGATGGACCGCTCGAGGTTCGTCACGCTGCCGAGCGGCTGGGTGCGCACGACCCAGTGGGCCTGCTCGTTGAACGACACCACGCCCAGCTCGTCGCGTTCGGTCAGGGCGGCCGCGGCGCGCAGGATCGCCTCCTTGCCGATGTCCACCTTGCGCACGCCGCCGATACCCGTCCCGCCACCCTGGTCGAACGTGTTGCAGTGGCAGGCGTCCATCGAGCCCGACTGGTCGATGACCACGACCAGCGCGATGTCGGGCTGCTTCTCGCGGTTGCGGACGCCCATGTCGACCGGCAGGGTCTCCTCCAGCGGCGTGCGCTGGTACCCCCCGGCGCCGTAGCTGTCCGGCCCGCCGATCATCACCAGGCCGCGCCCGACGTCGCGGACGAAGACCTGGAGCGCCGCCAGCTGGCGATCGGACAGGCGGGACCGCGGGACGTCCACCAGGACCACGCTGTCGTACGCGGCAAGGCTGGCGAGATCGACCGGCAGCGCCTCGGGCACGATCGAATCGACCCGCTGGCGCTGGGTCTCGAGGGCGGCCACGAGCTCCGCCGCCGCGGCCGCGTCGCCGGCCAGCACCAGCGTCCGCGGCTCGCCCTTGACGATGGTGTTGCCGTCAGCCCGGTCGTTCTCGTTGAACGTGTCCCGGGCCGCCTCGACCACGACGCGGAACGTGTGGAACCCGGCCTCAGCCGGGGTCACGTCGAAGACCACCCGGGTCAGCCCCTGGTCGAGCGTGACGCGCTCGGTGGCGGCCAGCGTGCCGTCCGCGAACAGGCGGACCGTGGCCGGCTGGGCGACGGACGAGCGGATCTCGGCCACGACCTCGATGGCCTCCCCCAGGTTGGACGTGGACGGCGACACGAGCCGCTCGACCAGCACCTCGTCGGTCTGGCCGAGGCCGATCAGGCGGGTCTCGATGCGCACGCCGCGGGCCGCGGCCAGCGACGCCTCAGCCTGGCCGGCGCCGGTCGTGTCGTTGCCGTCGGACAGCAGCACGATGCGCTTCTGGGCGTCGTCGGGGAAGAGCGCCGTGGCGAGGCGCAGGGCCGCCCCCACGTCGCTCGCCGAGCGGAGCGGGGTGGACGCGATGCGATCGATCCCCTCGACGTCGCTGGGCAGCCGCTCGACCAGCGCCTCCTTGCCGAACGCGACGATCCCCGCGACGTCGCCGTCGGGCATCACCTCGAGCGTCTCGCGCAGGAACGCGAGCGCGTCCTCGCGGCCCTCGTTGCCGACCGAATCGGACAGGTCCACGACGAAGACCGTGGCCAGCCGGTCGACCGGCAGGACCAGCCGGAAGCCCGCCAGGGCGAGCACCAGCGAGGTCAACAGGACGGCCCGGAGCAGCAGCGCCAGGCGATGCCGCACGACCCCGCTCCGGCGCCGGGCTCCCAGGGCGAGCGCGACCGTGAGGCCCAGGGCCGGGATGAGCAGCAGCAGCGCCAGCGGCGTGTCGAAGGCGATGCCCATCAGGCAGCCGTCCGATCGCCGCGACCGACGCGCGTGCCCAGCCCTCGCCGCATGCGCGTCAGGGCGTCGCGGTGGTAAAGCGCCCACTCGGCGGTCAGCCCGACGAGGACGAGCAGCACGATCGGGATCCACAGTTCGTCGCGCGTCGTCAGCCGCTCGGTCGGCCCGCCGCCGGCACCCGTGCCCGGCGACGGGGACGCGGACGGGGCGCGTCCGAGCGCCTCGATGGCGGTGGCCGATCCCGGCGCGATGGAGGACTCGTCGGCATCGAACAGGGCCACCGCGAAGCGGACCGGGGCGAGCGGATCGTCGAGTGGCGGCGGCGAGGCGCCGGACGGCGCGGTCGTGGAGGACGGGGGCGTGGCGGACGGGACGCCGCTGGCCGGCGGTCCCGGCGTTGGCGCGGGCGCCGCGACCGGCGTCACGACGTAGATGCCCGGCTGGTCGGTGCCGGCGAAGGTCACGGCGCTGTCGGTGGACGAGGCCCGCACGAACTCGGTCGTGGCGCCGTCCGGGCCGGTGACGAGCAGGCTGTCGGCGCCGGGCGGGATGACCAGCTCGACCGGCGCCCCGGGCTCGACCGCCTCGGTCGGGGCCGTGGAGCCGCCGAGCAGCTCGCCGGTCAGGTTGGCGACGAGGATCGGGAACGCGACCTGGAGAGGCAGATCGCTCTGGCGCGGCTCGAACGCGAGCACGGCCGTGGGCAGGCCCGCCCTCGAGCCCGCGTACAGCAGCGGCGCCCCGCGCGGGCCGGGGATGACCGTCCGCGCCCAGTCCGGGGTGGCCAGCTTGACCGCCCGGGCGATGTGGGTCGTGGACAGGTCCACGTAGCGCAGGAGCGGCTCGTCCGGATCGAGCGTGGCGATCCCCGGGTTGCGCAGCGTGCCGGTCACCTCGCCGAGGGGGCTGCTGCGAGGCGGTGCGATGGCGAGGATCGGGACCTCGGGGAGCGTCGCCGGCAGGAAGTCCTCGAAGATGATCAGGTCCCAGTCGCGCCCGTCGGTCCTCGCCGCGCCCCTCGGGTAGTCGGCCGGGGCGAGGCCGAACAGCTCGCTGTCCGGCAGGTACGACAGGGCGGTCTCGAGGTACGGGTCGCCCGGGCCGACGATGAGGATCTCGCGGGTCCGCGACGGGGGCACGATGGCCCACGCCCGGTCGTCGACGGCCAGCTGGTCGGGTGCGGCCGTGGACTGCGGCTCGGCGCCCGCCAGGCGGACCTCGATGGCACCCACGTCGCCGGGCACATCGTCCACGACGATGTCCGTGCGCGCCTGGGCGTCGAGGAACACGTCGCGCACCTCGATCAGGCGATCGCCCGCCCACAGCTCCAGGCGGCGCTGGGCGCTCTCCACGTCGAGATTGGCCACGCTGATGAACACGGACCGGGTGACGCCCGACGGGGCCGCGCGGACGGCCAGCGCGACGATGGCCTGGTTCTGCCGGTCGCGCCCGACCTGCAACACGGTCACGGGTGCGCTGACCCGCCCGGTCGGGACACCAGTCAGCGCGGCATCGGTGGCGACCAGCACCTGGGCGTCGCCGGCCCGCGCCGCGAGCTTGGACGCCAGCTCGAGCGCATCGGCCAGGTCGCCCCGGGTCGGCGACACGTCGATCGCCTCGATCGCCTGGCGGACGCGGGTCAGGTCGGTCGAGCCGTTGACCACGATGCGCGCGGTCCGGTCGGCGGCGATGACGCTGACCTTGCCGCCCGTCGGCAGGTCGCGCAGCGCCTCGATGGCGGCGGCCTTGGCCGCGCTCAGCCGGTCGGGCAGGACGTCGGTGGCGCCCATGCTCGCCGACGTGTCCACGATGAGCACCAGGTCGCCCGCCAGGCCGGCCGGACGCTCGACGAATGGCCGTGCCGCCAACAGGACGAGGATCAGGACCAGCAGGAGCTGCAGCAGGAGGAGCAGGCTGCGGCGGAGGCGCTGCCACGGGGCGTTGGCCTCGACGTCGGTGAGCAGGCGGGCCCACAGCAGCGTGGACGAGACCGGCGCCTCGTCCCGGCGCAGCTTGAGCAGGTACATCGCGACGACCGCCGGGATGAACAGCAGGCCGAGCAGCGCGAGCGGGGTCGTCAACGGCATGGCGTCAGCCCAGGACCCGCCGCCGACGCAGCTCGGCGAACATCAGCTCGGCCAGGTTGACGTCGCTCGACAGGTCCACGTAGCTCGCGCGCCGACGGGCGGCGAGGTCGGCAAGGGTCGTCTTCCAGGCGGCTAGCCGGGCCCGATAGGCGTCGAGCGTGGCGAGGTCCACGGTGATGTCCACCTGGTCGCCCGTCTCGCGGTCGACCAGGCGCAGGTCGCCCTCCAGCGGCGGGTCGAGCTCGTCGGGCGACAGGACGTGCAGGACGACCAGCTCGGAGCCGGTGGCCGCCAGTTCGCGGATGACCCTGTCGGCCGCCGGGTCGAGCAGGTCGGACAGGAGCACGATCACGCCTCGTCCGCTCAGCTGCGTGGCGGCGTGGCGGGCGGCGGCGACCAGGTCGGTCGGACCGTCGGCGGCCTCGATCGACGAGAGGTCGGCGAGCAGCCGGAAGACGCGGCCCGTCCCGCGCAGCGACGCTCGACGCCGGGCCATCCGGCCGGCCAGGGCGCTCACGGCCACGCGGTCCTCGCTGGCCAGCCCGATGTAGCCCAGGGCGGCGGCGGCGCGCTTGGCGAAGACCAGCTTGTCCGGGCTGCCCGTGGCCATCGACGCCGAGGCGTCGACGAGCAGGGTGACGGTGACGTCCTCCTCCTCGACGAACAGCTTCACGAACAGGCGCTCGAGCCGGGCGTAGACGTTCCAGTCGAGCTGGCGCAGGTCGTCGCCCAGGGAGTAGTCGCGGTAGTCCGCGAACTCCACGGATCGGCCTCGCTTGACGCTCCGCCGCCCGCCCTTCAGGCCGCCTCGCGCGGGGGAGCGCATCAGCAGCAGCAGGCGCTCGAGCTGACGCAGGAAGGCCTCGTCGAAGACGGTCGGATCGACCTCGCTCGGCAGGAACACCCGACGCGAGCCCGCCGCCGTCACGGCACGGCCCGACGGGGCCTCCGTGTCGAGGCCGGGTCGCTCGGTCATCAGGCGGCTACTCGACCGTCGGGACGGCGACGGCGTCGAGGACCGAGCGCACGACGGCTTCGGTGGTGATGCCCTCGGCCTCGCCCTCGAAGTTGAGGATGATCCGGTGCCGGAGGGCCGGCAGCGCCACCGCGCGGATGTCGTCGGACGAGACGTTGAAGCGGCCGTCGAGCAGGGCGTAGATCTTGCCCGCGGTCACGAGCGCCTGGGCGCCGCGCGGGGAGCCGCCGTAGCGCACGTACTCGCGCACGAGCTCCGGGGCGCGCGGCTGGTCCGGATGCGTGGCGGCGAGGACGCTGACGGCGTACGCGGTCACGTGCGGCGCGATCGGTACCGCGCGCGCCAGCCGCTGCATCTCGACGATCTCCGCCGCGCTGCACACCTTGCCGGCCGTGACGCTCTCCGAACCGGTCGTCCGGTCCATGATCGCCACCAGGTCCTCCTCGGACGGGAAGGGGACCATGACCTTGAACAGGAACCGGTCGAGCTGGGTCTCGGGCAGGGGATAGGTGCCCTCCATCTCGAGCGGGTTCTGGGTGGCCAGGACGAAGAAGGGCGGGTCGAGCGGGTAGCGCTGGCGGGCGACCGTGACCTGGTGCTCCTGCATCGCCTCGAGCAGGCTCGACTGGGTCTTGGGCGTGGCCCGGTTGATCTCGTCGGCCAGGACGAGGTTGGCGAAGATGGGCCCGGGCTGGAAGCGGAAGACGCGCCGGCCCTCCTCCTCGATGAGGATGTTGGTGCCGGTGATGTCGGCGGGCATCAGGTCGGGCGTGAACTGGATGCGGTTGAACGTGCAATCGATGACGTCGGCGATCGTCCGCACGAGCATCGTCTTGCCCAGGCCCGGGACGCCCTCCAGCAACACGTGGCTGTTGGCGAGGAGACCGGTGACGACCTGGCGGACCAGCTCGCGCTGGCCGACGATGACGCGTCCGACCTCGCGCTCGATGGTCTGGGCGCGCTCGGCGAAGGCCTCGGGCGCCATGCGAGCGATCGGGTCGCTGGTGACGGGTGCTTCCATGCGGTGCCTCCTGGTCGGGGGATGGGTCGCCGGCGACCCGTCCGGCGTTCAGTCCGAGGGATCGAGCGAGCTGAAGTAGTCGCGCACGAAGTCCTTGACCGAGAGCGGCACGTAGCCACGGTCGAGCGAGGTCTGCGCGTAGCGTTCGAAATCGGCGAAGACCTGCTGGTACGGGGTCAGCGTGCCGTTGTCCGTCCCGCTGCCGACCTGGCTGCCCTGCTGGGACTGCCCGTCGCCGCCGGTGCCGGAGATGTAGGACGGTTCGCCGATCCGGCCGAGCCGGTCGAAGGGTGCGAACACCGACGACTGGTCCTCGCCGAGCTGGGACGGTCGGTTCGGGTTGGTCGGGCCTGCGGCGCCACCGCTGCCACTCCCGGAACCGAGGTGCCGCGCACCCGACCCGCCGCCGCCGACCTGGCCCTGGCCCTGCCCCTGCCCCTGGCCCTGCCCTTGCCCCTGGCCCTGGCCCTGACCCTGACCTTGGCCCTGCCCTTGGCCCTGCCCTTGGCCCTGCCCTTGCCCCTGGCCCTGCCCTTGCCCTTGCCCTTGCCCCTGGCCCTGACCTTGGCCCTGCCCCTGGCCCTGCCGGCCGGCATCGGCCAGATCCCGGCGGGCGTCCTGGAGTCGCGATGCGGCCCCCGCCAGATCGCGGTTCGTGGCGATCCGCCCCTGGGCGCCGGTCAGCGAGTCGCCGAGTCGGTCGAGAGCGGCCCGTGCGCCCTGGGTGTCACCCTGGGCGAGTCGCTGGGCGGCGTCGCGCAGTGCCGCGGCCGATGCACCGTCCGCGGCCGACGCCGTCTCTCCGAGTTCGGCCAGCTGCCGAGCGAGGTCGCGGAGTTCCGCGTCGGTCATGTCGTCGAGTTCGTCGCCGAGCGCATCGAGGTCGCGGTCCGTCTCGTTCGGGTCGCCGTCGCGATTGGCGTCGGGCTGCCCGGTGGCGGTGCGCGACAGGGATCGCGACAGCGAGGTGAGGGCGGATGCCCGCTGCTCCGTGGTCGGATCGATGCGCGTCCGGACATCGCTCTCCAGCGCGCCGAGGTTGCGCAGCGCCGCGGCGAGGTCGTCCGGCCGGTCGCGCAGCTGGCGGGCGAGCTCACGCAGCTCCTCGGCCAGCTGGGTCCGCGGATCGTCCGTCTCGGCGCCGCGCGAGTCGAGGTCGTCGGCGAGGTCCTCGAGGCGCTCCGCCTGGCGATCCGCGGCCTCGCGGACGTCGCGCTGCTGGGCGATGACGGCGTCCTGCGGGTTCGGCAGGACGAGCACCGGTACGAGCAGCAGGCTCGCGAACACGGCGGTCAGCGCAGGGGAGCGCGAGAAGCGGGGAGTGAACAGCGCCGGCACCGCACGCAGGGCGGCCAGGGCGTCGCGTCGCTGCCGACGCACGAGGCGATCGGTCTCGCTGGCCTCGTCGAAGGCGTCGTCCGCCCCGGTCTCCGGGTCGGCCGGTCGCGCCGAGGCCGGGAACCCGACCGCGAGCTCCAGGGCGGAGGTGACGCGGTCGCCGAGGCCGCCCTCGACATCGACCGCGACGGCCGTCTCGCCGATGCTCGGCCGCGCGCGAACGACCGCGAGGAGCAGCGCGACGGCGACGAGGACCGGCAGGGCGGCACCGATCACGGGCGCCGCTTCGAGCGGCACGGACCGGGCGATGGTCCACAGGACGAGCTCCGCGACGGCCAGGGCCGCCACGGCGATGAACGCTCGACGGACGATCCGTCGTAGCCACAGCCGGCGCCGGTGCGGGACGAGCGCCGCCCTCACCGCCTCGAGCACGGGATCCAGCGGCCCCGGGACGGCGGCGCGCGGATCCGGCGGCACGATCGCCGGCGGCGTGCCGGTCGCGAGGGTCGGGCGACGGACGAGGCGGCGTAGACGGGAGGTCATGCGTCGATGCTCCGGGTGGTCCGGCCGAGGCGGGGACGCCAGCGGCGGGTCGGGGAGACGGCCTGGATGGCGATGAACAGGGACAGCACGGAGACGCCCAGCCAGGCGATGACGCTGCGCATCCAGACCGGATCCCGCTGGATCAGCACATCCTCGGGAACGACGTCACTCGGTTCTCCGGGCGCGATACGCGGCTGACGTCCCTCGAGGACGCCCTCCTCGAGGGTCGGCACCTCCACGGGTGGCGGCCCGACGTCCTTGCCATCGCCGTCGATGAAGATCACGCCGCCGCGGTTCGGGACGAACTGGTCCACGGTCGAGCACCAGCGCCCGCCGAAGCTCGACTCGGCGCTGCACAGGACGTCGGCCTGGGCGACGAACGGATTGAGGTAGGCCACGACGGCCGGGGTGCGGATGCCCTCCCCGCCGTCGCCGGTCTGGATCCGGCCGTCGAAGCCCTGCAGCACGGTCCAGAACATCACGATCATGGCGATCCCGACCGTGACGCTCACCGCCGTGGCCGCGGTCGTGCGGCGAACCAGGCACGACAGGGCCAGCCCGAACGACCCGAGTCCGAGCGCGGCGGCGATCAGCACGAGATAGCCGGCCACGACCGTCTCCGGTCCGATGCCGCCGAACAGGAACACGATCGACATCAGCGGCACGGACGCGAGGATCAGCAGGAACAGCCAGGCCAGCGCCGACAGCAGCTTGCCGACGACGATGGCGAGCGACGAGATCGGCGTCGCGAGGAGCATCTCGAGGGTCTGCTTCTCGCGCTCGAGGCTGATCGAGCCGGCGGTCGCGGACGGCGCCAGGAAGACCACCTGGAGGGTCATCAGCATGAGCAGGCCGGTGAAGATGCTCTGGCCGATGGCGGCGCTGGCGAACGCGGCCGACCCGCCGAAGCTGGTGCTGTACTCGCGCTCGGCCTGGATCTCCATCAGCGCGGCGTAGCCGCCGAGGGCCAGCAGGTAGAGGGTCAGCAGGACGAACGTCCGCCGCCCGCGCATCCGCCCGCGCAGCTCCCTGGTGCTGATGGCCGCGATCCCGGTCACGGTCCGCCCGAACCCGAGGCGTCGCCACGGAGGCCGGGGCGCGGTCACGATCGTCTCCTCGGTCATGCCGACGCCTCCGGTCCGAGGGGGATGCCCTGGCGCCCGGCCGACGTCACCTGGAGGAAGAGTTCCTCGAGGTCGCTGGCGGCCCGCGCGAAGGTCAGGATCGGCATGCCCGCGGCCACGGACCGGGCGAGCAGCCGGGCGGTGGCCTCGTCGTCGCCGCGGAACCCGAGCTCCACGGTCCCGTCCTCGAGGAGGATGGCCGAGGCCACGTCGGGATCCTCGGCGAAGCGAGCCCGCGCGGCCTCGAGCGCGTCGCCCTCGGCCAGCAGCCGGACGCGCAGGACCGCTCCGAAGCGCAGTCGGCGCTCGATGTCGGCAACCCGACCGTGGGCCAGCACCTGGCCGTGATCCACGATCGCGACGCTGGTGCACAGCTCCTCGAGCTCGGGCAGGATGTGGCTCGAGATGACGATGGTCTTGCCCAGGTTGCGCAGCTCGCGGAGGAGCTCGCGCAGCTCGACCCGTGCGCGCGGATCGAGGCCGGAGGCCGGCTCGTCGAGGATCAGCACCTGCGGGTCGTGGACCAGGGCGTGGGCCAGGCACAGACGCTGCTGCATGCCGCGCGAGAGCGATTGGACGTAGGCGTTGCGCTTGTCCGACAGGTCCACGAGGTCGAGCAGGTCGGCGATCATCCGGCGCCGCGCGTCGGCGGTCATCCCGAAGCAGCGAGCGAAGAAGTCGAGGTACTCCCAGACCTTCATGTCGTCGTACACCCCGAACGTGTCCGGCATGAACCCGAGGACGCGGCGGACCTCGTCGGGGTTCCGGGTGACCGAGTGCCCGGCGACCCACGCCTCTCCCGCCGAGGGGCGCAGCAGCGTGGCCAGGATCCGCATCGTGGTGGTCTTGCCGGCACCGTTGGGGCCGACCAGGCCGAAGATCTCGCCGGCCTCGACGCGCAGGTCGACGCCCGCGACCGCGACCGTCCCGTCGTAGCGCTTGACCAGGCCGTCCGTGCGCACGATCTCGGTCATCGGACCTGCCCCGTGATGCGCACGTCCATCGTGAAGCTGACCGAGTCCGACCGGTCGTTGACGAGGCGGACGCGGACCGTGCCGCCGGTCGCGTCCACGTAGCGCGCCGGGTCGACGATGCTGTGGCGGATGCCGGGCGGCATGTGCGGGAAGCGCTGCCACGTGGACGTCGTCTGGTCGAACAGCTCGACCTCCGGCATGCCGTCGAACTCCTCGAGCGGGCAGTCCTCGGTCGGCGGGTCGGGGCACGGCTCCGGGACCTCGTCGAGCGGCTCGACAGGCTCCCCGTCGCCGCCCACCACGGTGTCGCCGCCGAAGCCGAGCGTGATGTCGAGCCCGGTCACGTCCAGCGTCCCCTCGAACGGGATGGGCCGGTAGGCCAGCTCGACCGACCCGCGCCCGAAGTTCATGATGAACGGGTCCTTGCTGAAGAACCCGGCGTCGGCGCTCAGGACGGTCGAGCGCATCAGGTCCGCCCCGAACGTCGTCACGCCGGCGATGTCGAGCGACGTCGGCAGGAAGTACAGCACGTTGCCGGTGCGTCGGACCTCGTGGCCGTCGACCTCGAGATCGAGGAGGGCGGCGTCGCTCCAGCCGAGGAGGACCGCCCCGTCGACCGGGAGGCGGCCGGTGCTGCCCCAGTTCGGGTCGTAGGTGAGCTGGTTGATGATCGCGTAGCGCGCGTACGAGCGGGCGGCGTCATCCGTCACGCCCTCGGTCCCATCGGGGAAGAAGATGGGCCCGACCACCTTGTCGGCCAGCTGCAGGCCGAACTGGAACGGGGCCAGCACCACGTCGACCGTGGCGCTCGCCCCCGGGGCCAGGTCGTCGAGGGTGGCGACGGTGCTGCCGAGCACGATGGCCGGGCTGAGGAACGGCGTGTCCGACGCGTTGGTGATGGTGCCGCGCAGGCGACCGGCGTCGATCCGCAGGTCCGTCTCCATGCGCGGCACGGTGACCGCCGACTCGGCCCTGACCGTCCGCAGCGACCCGAAGCCGACCGTCAGGTCGCGGATGGCGGAGGTCTCGCCCTGGACGACGTCGAGCGACGTCCGTCCGTCGCCGAAGCTGTCCCCGCTCGTCGGCGAGGACAGCAGCGCGCCGTTCGGGACACGGACCTGGTACGTGCCTCGCGACGGCGAGAACACGCCGAGGATGATCTGGGCCGTGCCCTCGGTCGCGCCCGGCGACCCCCGGACGATGGCGATCTCGTTGACGATCACCTCGCTGCCGCGCAGGACGCCGCCCGCGCCGTACGATCCCGCCGCGAACAGCGCGATGAGGACCGGGATGGTGACCCACGCCCAGTCGCGTCGATCGAGGCGGCGCAGGACCAGGTAGTTGATCGGGCCGACCAGCGCGATGTAGATGCCCAGCAGGATGGCCAGGGCGCCGATCGGCGGCAGGGCCAGCTCCGGCAGCTGCTGCACCGCCGAGACCAGCTGGCTGTCGTCCGAGATGATGGCGCCGGCGTTCGAGCGCGGCGGGAGGAGGCGGTGCCACAGGCCCTCGGACAGCGCGGTCTCGTCGATCCAGTCCACGGTCGGATCGAACCCGAGGAGCGCGACCGCGCCGCTGCCGTACGACCGCTCCGCCGCCACGACCCGGTCGCCGCTGGTGGCCAGCGCCCGGCCCTCGATGATGGTGCCGGACAGGGCCGGGAGGTCCGTGGCGCCGTCGGGTAGCTCGCCGAGCAGCCCCCGCAGCGACGACGGCGCGACGTCCACGGTCGTGACCGGTCGGTAGGGGAGCACGGCGTCAGGGAAGGCGGTGAGGATGTCGGGGCCCGCCGTCCCGCCGGCGATGATCAGGCCGCCGCCACCGGCGATCCAGCCACGCAGGGCGGCGAGCTGCTCGGGGTCAAGGCGCGACGCGTCCACGTCCTGCCAGATGAGGCGGTCCAGCGTGGACCAGCCCTCGACGCGGCGGGGCAGGTCGGCCGGCTCGAGCGGGAGGACCAGCGGGGCCAGACCCTGAGCGTCGGGCAGCAGGTCCAGGCCGCCGACGATCTCGCCCGGCCGCTCGGCGATGATGCCGACGATCAGCTGGCGTTGGTCGTGGCCGATGTACTGGACCTCGACCCGCTCGAGGGTCGTGCTGCCCTCGACGAGCGAGATCTCCAGCGTGCGCCCGAAGCCCGGCGGCTGGACGTACATGCGGTAGACCTTGTCGGACTGGGTCGGCAGGTCGACGATCGTGGCGAAGCTCGTCCGGCCCTGGGTGCCGCCGGTCAGGCGCAGCTCGCCCGCGATCGGTGGGCCGTCGTTCTGGAGTTCGATGTCGATGGCCATCCACGAGCCCTGGCGGGCGTGGCCGTCGAGTGCGACGGTGGCCGACATGGACAGGCCCTCGACCGCGCCCCGGGCGGCGGGCACGGTCGCGGCCAGCAGCAGCAGGCCGACGAGCAGGAGGGACGCACCGGGCCGGGCGGGACGTGCGGGACCGCGTCCGGGGCGTGCGCGTCCGCGCGCGGGGCGCGCAGGGCGTTCGACCGTGGCTGCGGACTCGGGCTGGCGCACACTGACTCCGGATCGACTGGCCGGGGGATGGTCGTGGCATGGACGCGTACGCCACAGGGAAAGTTGCACCGGGCGTCGAACGGCGCGGCTATCGTACGATGGGGAGGTCCCGTGGACCATCGCCCGGCGAGCCGTCGCGCCAGGCACCCCCGAGGTATCCGTGCCCGACATCCGCCCGTTCCGAGCCCTGCGCTACGACACCACCGTCGTCGGCGACCCGGCGCTCGTCGTCGCCCCGCCGTACGACGTCATCGGGCCCGTCGAGCGTGCCCGGCTGGAGGCTCGCCATCCGGCCAACGTCGTTCGCCTGGACGTGCCGGTCGAGGCCTCGGGCGACGAGCCCGACGATCGCTACCGCCGGGCGGCCCGGACGCTGGCCGGCTGGCGCTCGGATGGAACGCTGCGCAAGGACCCGCACCCGTCGGTGTACGTGTACGAGCAGACGTACCGGGTGCCCGGCACCGACGTGGAGCGCACGCAGCGCGGGTTCTTCGCCCGCCTGCGGCTGGAGGCGTTCGGTCCCGGCGCCACGGTCCTGCCCCACGAGCGCACGCTGACCGGCCCGAAGGAGGACCGCTACAAGCTGCTGCGCGCGACCGGCGTCAACACCAGTCCGGTCGTCGGCCTGTTCGAGGACGGCTCCGGCGACACCGGCCGGCGCCTCGCCGCGGTCGCCGCGGCCCCGGCCGAGATCGACCTGCGCGACGACGACGGCGTCCGCCATCGACTGTGGGCCGTGCCCGCCGACGGCGAGGGCCCGCAGGCTGCCACGGCCGCCGCGCTGATCGCCGCCGCCGCCGCTGGTCCGGTCACGATCGCCGACGGGCACCATCGCTACGAGACCGCGCTGCGCTACCGCGACGAGCGCCGGATGACCCGCTCGTGCGAGGAGGACCCGGCGTTCGACTACCTGCTCATGCTGTTCCTCGAATCGAGCGGCGAGCCGCTGACCGTGCTGCCGACGCACCGCCTCGTCCGATCCCTGGCGGACGGCGGTGCCGGGCTGCTCGAGCGGGCCCGGGACCTGTTCGAGGTCGAGCGCGTGGCCTCCTCCGATGCGCTCCTGGAGCGGTTCGAGGGCGTCGGCCTGCGGCCCGGCGGCGAGGGCCGCTTCGGGCTGTGGACCCGTACCGGTGGGGCCGTCCTCGGTGCGCGCCGGGACGCGTTCGAGTCGGCGTTGCCGGCCGGCGGCGAGGCGCTTCGGGCGCTCGACGTGACGTTGCTTGGCGTCGCGCTCGATCGGCTGCTGGGCATCGGCCCCGAGGCCGTCGCGGCCGGGGCCGTGACCTACACGAAGTCCGCCCGCGAGGCGGTCGAGACTGTCGAGGCCGGCGACGCCGGCGCGGCATTCCTGCTCGAGGGCACGCCCGTCGCCAGCATCGCCGCCGTGGCTCGCGACGGCGACGTCATGCCGCAGAAGTCCACGTACTTCTATCCCAAGGCCCTGACGGGCCTGCTCATCAACCCGCACGAATGGTGATCCGACGGTGAGTCGCACCCCCGAACCCATCCCGGACCCGATCCTGTCGCGCGCCCAGGTCCCGCCCGCGAACGGCCGGCCCGTGCGCAAGGACGAGATCGAGCTCGCCGAGCGTGGCGTGTACATCGAGTCGTGGCTGCCGGAGCGGCGATCGCGACGCAAGCCCCTCCTGTTCGTCCACGGCGAGCTTGCCGGATCGTGGGTCTGGGAGCGCTATCTCGGGTACTTCGCCGGCCGCGGCTGGGAGGGCCACGCGGTCAACCTGCGCAACCACTTCTGGTCGCAGACCGCGGATCCCGCGGAGCTCTCGTTCGAGACGTATACCGAGGACGTGGTGGCGGCCCTCGACCGGCTCGGACCGGCGACGGTCGCCGTGGGACACGGCATGGGCGGGCTCCTCGTCATGAAGGCCGCCGAGCGGGTGGCCATCGGCGGGCTGGTGCTCCTGTCGTCCGAGCTGCCGCGCGACCTGCGCGTGCCGGCGCGGCCGCACGAGTTGCGCGCCATCCCCGAGGCCTACGGTCGCAGCGCGATCGGCTGGGAGACGCTGCCCGAGCGGCTGCAGCGCGACGATCGCGACCTGACCATCGCCGACGTCCTGCGCATCCAGCACCTGCTCGGCCAGAAGGCGCACGAGGCCGGCGCTGCGCGGCGGCAGATGCTCGCCGGCGTGTCGGTCGACCGGCGCGTCTTCACCGAGGTGCCCAGGCTGGTCATCGGCGGCGGCCTCGACCGGCTCGTGCCGCTCGACGACGCCGAGCGTCTGGCCGAGTGGCTGGACGCCGAGTTCGAGCCGTTCGGGGCGCACTCGCACTTCGGCCTCGTTGCCGGAGAGTCGAGCCATCAACAGGTCGCTGAAGCGATCCGCGCGTTCCTCGAGATGCATCGCCTGTAGTCCGGGACGTCGCAGAGGCCGCGGGCGTCGCGCGGCCCGGCGCGGGCGTCGCCCGGCCCCGCGCGGCCTTCGCCCGGCCCGGCGCGGCCTTCGCCCGGCCCCGCGCGGCCTTCGCCCGGCCCGGCGCGTCCCGCGTCGCGCGTCGGCCCGGCGCGGCTTTCGCCCGGCCCGGCGCGTCCCGCGTCGCGCGTCGGCTCGGCGCGGCCTTCGCCCGGCCCGGTTTTCGCCATACGCCACTCAGGGTGATCGTATCCAGCGATGGATCGCCGGATCGATCGCCGTCGTGCGTGCCGTGTTCCATCGATCCTCCCGCTGGTCGCCGGGAGTGGCGTATGGGCACGTATCGGCGGCTAGCGCCCCTCGGAGTGGCATATGGGAAGAACTGACGGCCCGCACCTGACGGCCGGGACCTGACGTGAGCAGTCGGCAGTGCCGCATCCACGGAGCACTGGCCGCCCACAAGCACTGACACCGCGGTTGAGGGCTCGTGTCGCTGCTGCTATCCTGTCCGCCGGCACCGAGGGTCCAGTACGACCGTCGTGCCGCGAGGCCGCATTCGTCTAGAGGCCCAGGACACCGCCCTCTCAAGGCGGAGATCACCGGTTCGAATCCGGTATGCGGTACCAA
>JBKHXL010000054.1:0-36870 GCA_046566045.1 Candidatus Limnocylindria bacterium | reverse complement strand
CCGCGCACCTGATGGTCTTCTTCGTGTTCCTGCACATGATGCGGGTCTTCTACCACGGGGCCTACAAGCCGCCGCGCGAGTTCAACTGGGTCGTCGGCGTCGTCCTGCTGTTCCTGACCATCATGCTGTCGTTCACCGGCTATCTCCTCCCCTGGGACCAGATCGCCTACTGGGCGATCACCATCGGCACGAACATGGGCGGCTACGCGCCCCTGTTCAACACGCCGGTCTCGCGCATCCTGCTCGGTGGCGTGGAGGTCGGGCAGAACACCCTCCTGCGCTTCTACGTGCTGCACATCATGGTCCTCCCCCTCGCCGCCGCCATCTTCCTGGCCGTCCACTTCTGGCGGATCAGGAAGGATGGGGGGATCTCGGGGCCGCTATGACCGATACGAAGGTGCCCGGGAATCGCGAGGTCCTGCCGGTCGACCCGGCCCGCCGGACGGAGATCGACAAGCAGCGCGTCCCGATGTCGGCGCGGCCCTACCGGCTGCTCGCCCTCGTCAAGCAGGACGCCGTCGTGCGGGTCCAGAAGGAACCGGACGACACGGTCATGACCTGGCCACACCTGCTGTCGATCGAGTTCCTGGCGGCCGGCGTCATGAGCATCTTCCTGCTGATGATGGGCCTGTTCATCAACGCCCCGCTCGAGGAGCTTGCCAACGGCAACGTGACCCCGGCCGTGGCCAAGGCCCCGTGGTACTTCCTGGGCCTGCAGGAGCTGCTGGCCTACTTCCACCCGACCGTTGCCGGCGTCCTCGTGCCGACGTTCGTCCTGGTCGGCGCGGCACTCATCCCGTACGTGGACCGGGGCGACCCGGCGGCCATCCGACCGTCCCAGCGCAAGACCGCGGTGATGCTGTTCACGTTCTTCTGCATCCTCGGCCTTGCGCTCACCTTCGTCGGCATCTTCTTCCGAGGCCCGGGCTACGCGTTCGTCGTCCCGTACGTCACCGCGCCGGGCATGTATTTCGCCCTGTGATCAAGGCAAAGGACCGCTGAGCGCGCATGAGCAACTACCACGTCGAACCCGTCGACAAGCCGCAGGCCCTGACCAAGGAAGCGATCAAGTCGCTGCGCAAGCAGCAGGTCCAGGGGCTGTCCCGACGCCAGCTCATGCGGACCGCGCTGGGCACCGCCGTCGGCCTGTGGTTCCTCGAGATCACGGCCGGGTCGATCGGGTTCGTCTGGCCGAACCTGGCCAGCGGCTTCGGCGGCAAGCTGCGCATCGGCACGCTCGAGGACGTCAAGCTCGACAACGACAGCGTGCCCGTCGAGGAGGGCTTCCCGGCCTACAACGGCACGGCCAAGGCGTTCATCATGCTGGTCGATCCGTCGCAGCAGCGGTTCATCCCGGGCGAGGATCCGACCGGCGACGGGACCGCGCTCAACGTCCGCGCCCTGTACCAGCGCTGCCCGCACCTGGGCTGCAAGCCCAACGCCTGCCTGCGCAACTTCTGGCTGGAGTGCCCGTGCCACGGCTCCCGCTACGACCGCCTCGGCATCAAGATCGAGGGCGCGGCGTACGGCCCGGCGACGCGCGGCATGGACCGCTTCGGCATCAGCGTGGACGGCGACGGCGTGCTGACCGTGGATACCGGCAGGATCACGCTCGGCCCGCTGCCGATCGCGCTCGGGCAGCCAGGTGTGATCCCTCCGCGAACGCCGACCGGCTGCATCTGATGTCCGCGCCCGCCACCCATCCCCGTCGAGGAGACCGATGACCGATCGCCCCGGACGCGAGCCCGAGGAGCGCCTGCCGGCCGTCCGCCCGCCGGCCGTGCCGGTCCCGGCCGAGCGCTTCAGCGCGCATCCGTCCGTCCGCACCACGGAGCTCAGTCCCGAGCGCGCGGCGCAGATCGTCCGCCAGTCGTCGAACGCGCGCTGGGTCGGGTTCCTGGCCGTCGTCGTGGTCATCCTGTTCGTGGCCATCTACTGGTTTTACGAGCTCGGATTCCCGCTTGGGCTGTCCCAGCCGCGGGTCGGCCCCGACGGAGCTGAGCTGGCCGCCCAGCAGGTCACAGCGGTCGAGCGCGGCTACAACGTCTACGAGGCCAACTGTGCGCGCTGCCATGGCGAACAGGGCGAGGGCGGGATCGGTCCGGTGCTGAACCGCCAGGACAAGCTGTTCAGTCATCTGTCCGAAGCGTACCTGCGGGACATCCTGACGGTCGGTGGGCGGTACGCCTGCGGCAACGCCGATTCGCTCATGCCGGTCTGGGCGGACACCAACGGCGGGCCGCTCAACTACCGCCAGATCGAGGAGCTGATCGCGTACATCCGCGCCCCCAGCGACCAGACCTACATCAAGCGTGACGAGGAGCTGCTCGATCCGCGTATCGATCCCCTGACGGGCGAGGTGGAGACCTTCCGTGGCTGGCGCGACCCGGACTACAGGCCGGAGCCTGGTGCCACGCCATATCCCGACTGCTGGGCGGATGAGTTCGCCACTGGCGGCGGCGGCACGCCCGCACCGTCGGCCGATCCGTCGGCCGAGGTCGTCGAGGTCGTCGCGCTCGGGGTGCAGTTCACGACCCGTGACCTGACCGCACCGGCCGACACGGCCCTCACCCTGCGGTTCGACAACCAGGATCCGGCGATCCCGCACGACGTCGTCGTGAGCGACGCCGGTGGGGTGGAGGTCTTCCGCACCGAGACGTTCCCCGGCCCGGAGGTCCGCGCCTATCCGGTCGAGCCGCTGGCGGCCGGGACCTACAGCTTCCTGTGTTCGGTCCATCCGAACATGACGGGGACCCTGGCAGTCGAATGATCGTTCCGGACGCCGGCCACCGGCGGACCGGGTGAGGATGGGAGGACGATGGCGCAGCAGGCGCTCGGAGCAGGCGTGACGGTCCCGCGCAAGCGTGCCCTCTTCGGGCTGCTCGATGCGGACGGATGGACGTGGGCGGGCGTCAAGGCGATGGCCTGGCTCGTGATCATCATCATGCTGCTGGGCTACATCCCGGACCGGGCCTACAACCTGACCGTGCGCGAGACGGTCGAGCTGGGCAAGGTCGTCTGGGCCCCGGTCAACTTCTGCTCCCCGAACAACGGGGCCCTGCCCTGCCCGGCCCCGGTCGGCGCCGTGGTGCCGTGGCACCCGAATCCGGCCGAGGTCGCGCTCCCCGCACCGCGCACCGACGGCGGAGCCGTCCAGGTCGGCACCAAGCTGCTGTATATCGGCGGATCCGACGGCCAGGCCGCGTCGGCCGACGTCTTCGTCGCCGAGACCGTCCAGGTCGGCAACTTCGATCGCTGGGCGGCGGGCCCGGCCCTGCCAGAGGCGCGCTCGAACGCCAGCGTCATCGCCGCGTCCGGCGTGATCTACGTGTTCGGCGGCCTGGACGTGGACGGCGCCCCGACGACCACGGTGTTCACGCTGGCCCCGGATCTCCAGACCGGTGAGCTGGGCGAGTGGTCGGAGGCGGACGAGGCCCTGGCCCTGCCCGAGGCGCGGGCCGATGCGGCGGTGGCCGTGAGCGCGGACGGCATCCTGCTCATCGGCGGCGAGGGCCCCGACGGGCCGGTCGCCACCACGTGGGCGAGCCGCTTCGACGACGCCGGCGCGCTGGGCGAGTGGGAGGTCGAGGCCTCCCTGTTCGCGCCGCAGGCCGGCGCCGCCGCCGCGGTCGTCGGCGATCTGGTCTGGCTGTGGGGTGGTCGGGACGGCAACGGTCCGGTCGGTGCCGTGCAGCGCGGCGACATCGGCGAGGAGGCCGCGGAAGGCCTCCCGGAGAACCCGGACGCAGGCAAGGTCGTGCGCTGGGACGTGCGCAACGAGGCGAACCTGCCTGAGGCGCGCGACGACGCCGCCGCCTGGAGCGCGAGCGGCTCCCTCTACCTCGCCGGTGGCGCCGGGCCTGGTGGCCTGGCGACCGAGCTGTACTGGACGGTCCCGGCCGTGGACGGCTCCATCGCCGGATGGCAGCACCTCGACGTCAGCGACCTGCCGGCCGGGCTGCGCGGCGCGAGCCCGGTCATGATCGGCCCGAACGCCGTGCTCATCGGCGGCGAGACGGTCGATGGACCGGTCACCTCGAGCGTCCGGGCCATCACGTCGCCCAAGGCGCCCTTCTTCCAGCTCGGCCTGGTCGGCGCGACCGTGCCGGGGCTCAAGATCGAGGGCGACATCGGCCAGCAGCTGGCCTACCTCAACGCGGCCGGTGCCGGGACGCTGAACTTCGTCATCGTCCTGCTCATCGGCTGGGCGTTCGCCCACAAGGAGCGGACGCGCGAGATCGTCGACCGGGTGGCGCGCCGCCGCCGACGCTGAGCCGCGCCACCGACGCTGCGCCGCCGACGCTGAGCTGAGCCGCCGACGCTGAGCTGCGCCGCCGACGCTGCGCCGCGCGTCGTGCGCGTCAGGCGGGGAGATCGCCCTCGCCCGGTGCCGGCGCACCGCTGCGGACCGGCAGGCCGGCCGCCTGCCAGGCGTCCATCCCACCGGCCACGTTGACGACATCGCTGAAGCCCGAGCGAAGCAGGAAGCCGGTCACGGCCGCCGACCGACTGCCGAGGTGGCAGACCACGAGCAACGGGCGGTCCGTCGGGAGCTCGCCCACGCGAGCCGCGAACACGGAGGTCGGGACCAGCGCCGCGCCGGGCGCCCGGACGGCACGGAACTCGTCCGCCTCCCGAACGTCGAGCAGGATCGGTCGCGCCGTGTCCTCGCGCAGGCGCCGGTCCGCCTCCCGAACGTCGATCGTGGGGATGCCGCCACCGAGGGTCATCGAGGCCTCCAGGTCAGGGTGAGGGGTGGGGTCACGGATCCTTCCCGGGCGAGGGCCAGGCGCCGTTGCGCGTCGGCGACGAGGGCGTCCAGATCGATGTCCACGCCCACATCGGGCGGGTCGGCGGCGAGGGCGAGCCGGAGTCGCTCGAGGGCACCCTCGAGGTTGCGCGCCACGCCGGCCGGGTTGCCCCGGACCCCATGGACGTCGGCGGCTGCGATCTTGATGATGCCCTGCAGGAGGGCGCGCTCGGCCACCACGTCCGTGCCCATCCAGGCCGGCTCCAGGTGCTCGTGCGCCTCGAAGTAGTCGCCGCGGTCGTACGCCTCGAGCCCTGCCACGATGGCGGCGATGCGCGTGCTGCGGGGCAGCGGTCGGTACGCCTTCGAGCGGCCGTCCGCCTGGACGACGCGTCCGGGGGCCCCGGTCACAGCAGTTCGATCAGCGGGCGGCGGGCGCCGAAGCCCGCTTCCAGCTCGTGCCAGAAGCGGATCGCGTCCTCGCCGAGCTGCCAGCACAGCCAGACCCGACGGCCACCCGCCTCGGCCGGGAAGTCGATCAGGCCGCGCTCGATGTCGCGCAGGGTGATGCCGAGGGCGTCGATCCGCGCGACGGCCGCCGCCATCTGGTCGATGACCCCCTGCATCCGAAGCTTCAGGAGGCGGGCCTCGTCGTCGTCGAGCGCGGCCGCCTCGGACGGGCCCACGCCCGCGGCCTGGTGCGCGGCCAGCGTGCGATCGCGCAGCCGGATGAGCTCGAGGCGCTGGTCGGCCAGGTTGGCGAGCAGCGGCGCGACCTCGGTCAGGGCCTCGGTGGCGGTATCGATGTCGAAGATGCGCGTCACGATCGGCTGATTCTAGCCCGGCTCGGCCGGACGGGTCCGCGAGCCGCCGGTCGCGTACCATCGAGCCGTCCAGACGAGTGTGGAGGAGCGCATGGACCTCGGTCTTGCTGGGGCACGGGCCCTCGTCGGCGGCGGGTCCGGCGGGCTGGGTGGAGCGGTGGCCGCGGCCCTGACCGGTGAGGGCGCCCGGGTCGCGCTCGTGGCCCGGCCGTCGGAGCGGCTGGATGCCGCGGTCGGCCGGCTGACCGGCGCGCACGCCGTCGCGCTGGACCTTGCCACGCCCGACGGGCCGGCACGCGCCGTGGCCGACAGCGTGGCCGCCCTGGGTGGCCTGGACCTGCTCCTGGTGAACTCCGGCGGCCCACCGCCGGGCGGCTTCGAGGACCTCGACGAGGCAGCCTGGAGCCGGGCCATCGACGGCACGCTGCACGTCGCGCTGCGCCTCATCCGGGCGGCCCTGCCGCACCTTCGCGAGAGCGATCGACCGGCGATCCTGGTCATCCTGTCGTCCTCCGCCCGGGAGCCGATCCCGGGCCTGACGACGTCGAACCTGCTCCGTCCCGGGCTGGCCGGTCTGATCAAGTCGCTGACCGCCGAGATCGCCCCGATCCGGATCAACGGCATCGCGCCGGGTCGGGTCGCCACCGATCGCATCGCCCAGATCGACGCGGCCACCGCCGCGCGCACGGGCGAGACCCCGGAGGCCATCCGGGAGGCGATGATCGGCCGCATCCCGCTGGGACGCTACGGCGACCCGGCCGAGGTCGGCCGGCTGGCCACGTTCCTGCTCAGTCCCGCCGCCTCCTACGTCACCGGGGCGATCGTGCCGGTCGATGGCGGCCTGGTGAGGAGTCTGCCGTGATGCGCTCGGTCTTCCTGTGGGCGGCCCGCCAGGGCTGGCTCAAGGCGCGCCTGCCGCGCCTGCCGTTCATGCGGCGTGCGGTCCGCCGGTTCATGCCGGGCGAGACGCTCGAGTCGGCGCTCGACGCGGCGGCGCCGCTCGAGGCGATCGGCATCGGCACGATGTACACCCGCCTCGGCGAGAACCTGACCTCCCTGGCCGAGGCCGACGAGGTCGCCGACCACTACATCGACGTGCTCGACGCGATCGCCGCCCGTCGCTACCGCGGCGAGGTCTCGGTCAAGCCGACCCAGCTCGGCCTCGATCATGACGAGGACCGGGCGCTCGCCCATCTCGTGCGCATCGCCGAGCACGCCGCGACGATCGGATCGTACCTGTGGATCGACATGGAGGGGTCAGCCTACGTCGAGCCGACCCTGCGCCTGTACGAACGCCTGCGCGCGGTCCAGCCGCGCACGGGCATCTGCCTGCAGGCCTACCTGCGCCGGACGGCCGACGACATCGCGCGCCTGATGCCGCTCGACCCGGCCATCCGCCTGGTCAAGGGCGCCTACGACGAGCCCGCTGCGATCGCCTACCGCGACAAGCGCCGGGTGGAC
This sequence comes from Candidatus Limnocylindria bacterium, assembly GCA_046566045.1. Taxonomy (GTDB): domain Bacteria; phylum Chloroflexota; class Limnocylindria; order Limnocylindrales; family CSP1-4; genus SPCO01. The sequence continues at coordinate 29,835 of JBKHXL010000054.1, read as the reverse complement.
GCGAACTTCGTCGGCCTCGCGGTGCGGTTCCTGCTCGAGGGTCGCGGGCGCCCGATCCGGCTCGGCCTGGGCACCCACGACGTGGATCTCATCGAGCAGATCGCCGAGCAGCTCGCGGCCGCCGGCGTGACGCGCGACCAGTTCGAGGTCGAGATGCTGTACGGCATCCGCAGCGGCGAGCAGCGGCGCCTGGCTCGCGAGGGCTACCGCGTCCAGACGCTCATCGCCTATGGCGAGCACTGGTATCCGTGGTACATGCGCCGGCTGGCCGAGCGACCGGCCAACGTCGTGTTCGCCCTGCGCTCCCTGCTGCCGTAGCGCGGCCGCCGGCCATGCTCGGGGTGTGGCGCCTCCAGCTCCTGCGCGAGGTCGCCCGGCGGGGGACCATCCGGGCCGCCGCGGCCGCCATGTCGATCACCCCGTCGGCGGTCTCGCAGCAGCTGAAGCTGCTCGAGGGGGAGGCGGGCGTGGCCCTCCTCGAGCACCGCGGGCGGCACGTCCGGCTGACCGAGGCGGGCGAGGCGCTGGTCCGCCACGCCGACGCCGTGACGGCGTCACTGGCGGCCGCCGAATCGGAGCTGGCGACCTTCCGCGAGGGCGTGGTCGGCACGCTCCGGGTGGCCGCCTTTCCGACCGCCGCGCGCGCCCTGCTGCCGTCCGCCATCGCCAGTCTCGGTGCGCAGCACCCCGGCCTGCGCGTCAACCTGCGCGACCTCGAGACCGGCGAGAGCCTGGTCGCGCTCGCCCGCGACGAGGTGGACATCGCGGTGGTGGACGAGTACGAGGAGGGGACCCGCGTGCGCGAGGGCGACATCGACCTCGTGCCACTCCTGCGCGACCGCCTGCACGTGGCGGTCCCGACCGAGCGCGCGCCCACGGTCGTCGGGTCGGGCGACCCGGCCGTCCCGCTGGCGGCCCTGCGCGACGAGGCCTGGATCATGGACACCGAGTCGAGCTCGATCCACCAGGCGGTCCTGCGCGCCTGCCGCCGCGCCGGCTTCGAGCCGAACATCCGCTCGTACTGCAAGGACTACAGCGTCATCATCGCCCTGGTCGAGGCCGGCCTCGGGGTGGCGATGCTCCCCGGCCTGGCCCTGCGCGACCGCCCGATCCGGGCCGTGGTGCTCCCGGTGGATCCGCCCCTCGAGCGCTCGGTCCTGGTCGCCGTGCAGCCGCAGCGCCGGCGCCATCCGGCGGTCGCTGCGCTGCTCGCGCAGCTCGTGCCGACCGTGTAGCCAGGCTACGCATTATCGGTAGGATGATGCGCTTGACGTTCATGGTCGTGGCCTCGATGCTCCCGGCACGCACGAGGAGTCCATGATGACCGCCACGACGACCAGCCTGCGCCCCGCCGCCCGGATGGGCACGATCGGCACGGAGAGCGCGTTCGAGGTCAGCGCCCGGGCCCGCGCGCTCGAGGCCGAGGGCCGCTCGATCATCCACCTGCAGATCGGCGAGCCCGACTTCGACACGCCGGAGCACGTCCGGGCGGCGGCCAAGCGCGCCCTCGACGAGGGCGCCACCCACTACGCTCCGTTCCCGGGCATCCCGGCCCTGCGCGAGGCCATCGCCGCCGACGTCCTGCTGCGCAAGGGCGTCGCGGCCGACCGGAAGCAGGTCTTCGTCACGGTCGGCGGCAAGGGCGTGATGCTGTATGCCATCCTCGGCCTGGTGGACCCGGGCGACGAGGTCATCGTGCCGGACCCGGGCTACCCGATCTACGAGTCGCTGACCCGCTTCGTCGGCGCCACCCCGGTGGGCATCCCGATCCGCATGGAGCGTGACTTCCGGCTCGACGTCGACGAGCTCGCCTCGCTCATCACGGCGCGTACCCGCGTCCTGTTCATCAACTCGCCGGCCAACCCCACCGGCGGCGTGCTGACCCGCGGGGACCTGACCCGCATCGCGGAGCTCGCCGTGGAGCACGACCTGTGGGTCGTCTCGGACGAGATCTACGGCCGCATCCTGTACGACGGCGAGGAGCACGTCTCGATCGCCACCCTGCCGGGCATGGCCGAGCGGACGATCATCCTCGACGGCTTCTCCAAGACCTTCGCCATGACCGGCTGGCGCCTGGGCTACGCGGTCGTGCCCGAGTCGCTCATCCCGACCTACGCCCAGCTGGTCATCAACACGATCTCGTGCGCGCCGACGTTCGCCCAGGTCGGCGCCGTGGCGGCGCTGACCGGTCCGCAGGACGACGTCGACGCGATGGTCGTCGAGTTCCGGGCCCGGCGCGACCTGCTGGTCGACGGCCTCAACGCCATCCCGGGCATCGAGGCGCGCCGGCCGGTGGGGGCGTTCTACGCCTTCCCGTCCATCGCCGGGACCGGGCTGTCCGGCCAGGAGCTGGCCGACCGGCTGCTCCACGAGGCCGGCGTGTGCGTCCTGGCCGGGACCGCCTTCGGGCACGTCGGCACCGAGCACATCCGCATCTCGTACGCGAACTCGCGCGAGAACCTGACCGAGGCCCTGGGCCGCATCGGCCGGTTCGTGGAGGGTCTCGGCCGTGCCTGATCGACCGCGCGTCTTCGTCAGCCGGATCATCCCCGACGAGGGGCTCGATCTGGTCCGCGCCTCGTGCGACATGGACCTCTGGGAGGACGAGCTGCCGCCGCCGCGGGACGAGCTGCTTCGCCGCGTGGCGGGCGTGGACGGGGCCCTGACCCTGCTGACCGACCGGGTGGACGACGAGTTCCTCGACGCCGCCGGCCCGCAGCTCAGGGTCGTCAGCAACTATGCCGTCGGCTTCGACAACATCGACGTGGCGGCCTGCGCCCGACGCGGCATCCTGGTGGGCAACACCCCGGGCGTGCTGACCGAGACGACCGCGGACCTCGCCTGGACGCTGCTCATGGCCGCCGCCCGGCGTGTCCCCGAGGGCGACCGCTACGTGCGCGCCGGCCGCTGGAAGACGTGGGGACCGCTGCTCCTGCTCGGACCGGACGTCCATGGGGCGACGATCGGCATCATCGGCTTCGGGCGCATCGGCCAGGCGGTGGCGAGGCGCGCCGCCGGGTTCGGGATGCGCATCCTGTACCACGACGTCAACGAGCTCCCGGCGTCGGCCACCGAGCCGCTGGGCGCCGTCTACACGCCGCTCGAGACCCTGCTGGCGGAGAGCGACTTCGTGTCGCTCCACGTCAACCTGACGCCCGACACGCGACACCTCATCAACGCCCGGACACTCGGGCTGATGCGGCCGACGGCCGTCCTCGTGAACACGTCCCGCGGCTCGGTCGTGGACCAGGCCGCCCTGGCCGACGCGCTCGACGGCGGCGGGATCTTCGCGGCGGCACTGGATGTGACCGACCCGGAGCCGATCCCGATGGACGACCGCCTGGTCGGTCGCGACGACTGCCTGATCGTGCCGCACATCGCCTCGGCCTCGCGCGCGACGCGCGCGAAGATGGCGCAGATGGCGGCGGCGAACCTCGTCGCCGGGGTGACCGGGCAGCCGCTGCCGACCCAGGTCCTGCCGCCGGCCTGAGCCCCTGCCTCACCGTCGTCGCCACGAGGCTCGTCCGTACCGCTGTCGGCTCTCTCGGCCGGCCTGGGGACGCAGCCGGGCCAGCCCCGTTTCGCGGTAGGCTGTCCGCGGGCCGGTAGCTCAGCGGTCAGAGCAGGGGACTTTTAATCCCTGGGTCGTGGGTTCGAATCCCACCCGGCTCGCCAGGTATCCGCGTTCGGATCCGGCGAATCGTCCCTTGTCAATACGGTCCATGCGTTCGATCGTTGCGTCGGCCGGGAGCCATTCCCGCTTGCGGGTTCCGCAGACCCTGGACCGTGACTCCCCCTGCCAGGCGGCTCCCGCGGGATGGGCTGTCCGGCAGCGGCCCGCGCGGTGGGCGCCGTGTCACGATGGGCGCGGACAAGCCTGAATGCGTGGAGGGACCGCATGCGTATCCGCCGTGGCCCCCTGTTCTGGGGCCTCCTGCTCATCCCCCTGGGAGCGATCCCGCTGCTCGTCCGCGCCGGCGCGCTCGATGCAGCGGCGTTCGCCGACGTGGGCCGGTTCTGGCCGCTCATCCTCGTCGGGCTGGGTCTCGCCATCCTGCTCGGCCGTGGCCGAGCGAGCATCGCCGGGACGGTCGTCGTGGCCCTGACCATCGGGCTCCTCGGCGGGGCGGCGCTGGCCACCGGGAGCCTGGCCGTCGGCGGCTTCACCGACTGCGCCGCGGGACCGAGCCAGCTGTCGAGCACGACCGCCGGGGGCTCGTTCGACGAGCCCGCCACGGTCCGGCTCGAGCTCGACTGCGGCACGGTGGACGTCGTCACGGCCGACGCCGGCGACGGCGCCTGGTCTCTCGACGCGCGCTACCGGCTCGATCCCCCGATCGTGGCATCGTCCGGCTCGAGCCTGGAGATCCGCTCGCCCGACCATGGCTCGCGCCGACAGGAGTGGGCGGTGACCCTCCCCGCGGAGGCGATCCGCCAGCTCGACCTCGACGCGAATGCCGGGTCGGCGACGGTCGATCTCGGCGGCGCGGGCCTGGAGCGGCTGACCGCCGACGTGAACGCGGGCGATCTGCGCGTCCTGGCCGCGGGTGCCGCCGTCGATGCGATCGACATCTCCGTCAACGCCGGCCGCATCCGCATCACCCTCGGCGGCGCGACGAGCGGATCGATCTCCGCCAACGCCGGCTCGATGGAGCTGTGCGTGCCGGCCGACGCGGCGCTCCGCTTCGACGTCCAGGAGCAACTGACGTTCGGCCACGACCTCGGTTCGAGCGGGCTGACCCAGGACGGCTCGACCTGGATCCGCGCCGGCAGCGGCGGGACGATCCAGCTCGACATCGAGGGCAACGCCGCGAACCTGACCCTGGACCCTGAGGGAGGCTGCTGACATGCCCGATCGTCTGTACCGGTCCCGGCGCGACCGCATGCTCGCCGGCGTCGCCGGCGGCCTGGCCGAGATGTGGGGCGCCGACCCGTCGCTCGTCCGCATCGTGTGGGCGCTGCTCGTGTTCCTGACCGGGGGCCTTGCGCTCGTGGTCTACATCGTGGTGGCCATCGTCGTTCCCGAGGGCGATCCCGCACCGTGGCCGACCGCGGCGTCGGGGGAGGGCCCAGGGGAGGGCGGCACGGCGCCCGTGACAGGTGCCGGCTGGGCGCCGGCCGGGACGCGCCCGCCGCGCCCGCGCCGGGACGGATCGAGCGCGTTCCCGATGGTCATCGGCGGGTTCCTCGTCCTCCTCGGCGCGTTCTTCCTCGTCCGCGAATACCTCCCCCAGGTCGACTTCGACTGGTTCTGGCCGGCGATGCTCATCGGGCTCGGCGTGGTCATCCTCCTCAGCGCCATCGGACGGGACCGGGACACCCCGGGAGGGGGATCGTGAGCCGGTCGCGGCGCGGTTCGATCACCGCGGCGACGTGGCTGATCGGCCTCGGCGTCGTGTTCCTCGTCCAGTCGGCGGCCGGCTGGTCGTGGGGGACCGCCTGGCCGCTGTTCCTCATCCTCGTCGGCGTGGCCGGCATCGTGTCCGCGCTGGCCGACGGCATCCGCGGCGCGGCGGGCCTGTGGTCGCTGACCTGGCCGGTCGCCTGGGCGGTGGTCGGCGTGCTGCTCCTGGCGAGCACGACCGGGTCGCTCGGCGTCGGCCCGATCGAGCTGTTCGAGCAGGCCTGGCCGTGGGTCCTCGTCGCGCTCGGCGTGTGGTTCCTGATCGGGGCTCTCGTGCCAGGCGGCGGGTCCGGGGAGACGCTTGCCCTGCCGCTCGGCGGAGCGGGCTCGGCCTCGGTCCGGATCTCGTTCGGGGCGGGCGAGCTGCGCACGCACGCGGCCGCGCCCGGCATGCTCGTGGACGGGACGTTCGCCGGCGGCGTCCGGCATCGCCTGGTCGGTCCCGGCCAGGTGGAGCTGTCGCAGGACCTCGACATGGGGATCCCGTGGCTGGACCGCTCGTCCACGTGGGACGTCGGGCTGACCGCCGAGGTCCCGCTCGACCTGCGCCTGGATACCGGGGCGTACCGCGGCCGGATCGACCTCGGTCCGCTGCGCGTCGCCCACCTGGAGCTGCACACCGGCGCCAGTGACACGCACATCCGCCTGCCGACGGCCGCCGGCATGACCACGGTCCGGGCCGAGTCGGGTGCCGCCTCGCTGACCCTGGAGGTCCCGAGCGGGGTCGCGGCGCGGATCCGCAGCCGGATGACCCTCGGCGAGACGAGCGTCGATGCGGCGCACTTCCCGCGCGTCGGGGATGGCTGGGAGTCGCCGGACTACGCGACCGCCAGCGACCGCGTGGACATCGACGTCCAGGGCGGCGTCGGCTCGCTCAAGGTGATCCGCGGCGCCTGATCCCGCGCGCGGGCAGGGCCAGCGGGATGTCGCCCTGGCCTAGCCGCTGCGGTCCTCGGGGCCGCCCGTGCCGGTGCGGGTCTGGCCCGGTCCGCGCGACCCGCTGGTGACGACCCGCCGGGGCGCGACGGGCTTCGGTCGCCGCAGGCGCCGGACGAAGCGGATGACCTCGATGGCGGTGAGGATCGGCACGAGCCGGCGCGGCAGGACGCGCAGGAGCAGGAAGCGGAACGCGGTCTTGAGCATGGCGGCAGTGTGCGCCGAACCGCCATCGCCCGCCGTCACGGCCGGTCGCGGCTCCGTTGCACCCGCATCGCGGACGCCGTCGCGCGGCCGGACGAGCCCCGATGCGTCCGTTCGGACCCTGATCGCAACCGTGCGGGCCGGAACGGGACCGCTCGCCACCGATCCGGAACCTTGTCGGTCCTGCCACGGGCCCGACCGCGACCGTCCCGACCCGTAGCCTTCCGCACACATCCGGCGATGCCGCGATGTCCGTGCCGTATCGGGAGGAAGGACCGCAGGATGGATTCGGGAGATACCGCCTGGCTGTTGATGTCGACGGCCCTGGTCATGATCATGCTTCCGGGCCTGGCGCTGTTCTACGGCGGCCTGGTCCGCCGCAAGAACGTGCTGTCGACGATCATGCACAGCTTCTTCGGCCTGGCGCTGGTCAGCATCGTGTGGGTCGTCGTGGGCTTCTCGCTGGCGTTCGGGTCGGATGTCGGCGGGCTCGGCCTGATCGGCGGCTTCGACTTCGTGCTGTTCAACGGCGTCGGCCTGGAGCCGTCGGCGACCTACGCCACGACCGTGCCGTTCGTGCTGTTCGCCGCCTTCCAGATGATGTTCGCGGCGATCACGCCGGCGCTCATCACCGGGGCGTTCGCCGAGCGCAAGCGGTTCGGCGCGTTCGTCCTGTTCACGATCCTGTGGTCGATCCTCGTCTACTCCCCGCTGGCCCACTGGGTCTGGTCCGCCGACGGCTGGCTGTTCAAGCTGGGCGCGCTGGACTTCGCGGGCGGCACGGTCGTCCACATCGCGTCCGGCGTGTCGGCGCTCATCGTCGCCCTGCTCATCGGCCGCCGCGTCGTCAACGGCGAGGCGATGGAGCCGCACGACGTCCCGATGACGGTCCTCGGCGCGGGCCTGCTGTGGTTCGGCTGGTTCGGCTTCAACGCCGGCTCGGCGGTCGCCGCCGGCGGCCTCGCGGCCAGCGCCTTCATGGTCACCAACACGGCGGCAGCCGCGGCGATGATCACGTGGGTCCTGGCCAGCTACCTGCACAAGGGCAAGGTCAGCGTCCTTGGCGCCGCGGTCGGTGCGGTCGCCGGTCTCGTCGCCATCACCCCGGCAGCCGGGTTCGTGGGCGTCGGTGGCTCGCTCGTGATCGGCCTCGTCGCCGGCGGCCTGTGCTACAGCGCCACCCTGCTGCGCGAGCGCCTGCGCGTCGACGACGCGCTCGACGTGTTCGCCGTCCACGGTGTCGGCGGCATGTTCGGGGCCGTCGCGACCGGCGTCTTCGCCACCGCCGCGATCCAGTCCTCCTACACCGGCCTGCTGGAGGGCAACGCCACCCAGCTGCTGTACCAGGTCGTGGCCGTCGGCGCCACCGTCGCGTACGCCGTCGTCGCCACGTTCGTCATCGTCAAGGTCGTGGACGTGGTCCTCGGCCTGCGCGTCACGTCCGAGTCCGAGGAGATCGGGCTCGACCTGTCTGTCCACGGCGAGGCCGCCTACCAGCTGTGATGCCGCGCTGAACGCGCCGCTCGGGACCGGCTCCTCCCGGGTCCCGACCGAGCGTCCCGCTCGACCCATCACGACCACGATCCTCCATCGCCCTCCGCGTCAGCCAACCTCCGCCCACCTCCGGAGACCGAATCGATGGACCCAGAGCGTCAGGCCCGATCCGCCCGCACCCCGCTCTACGACGCACGCTACGAGCACGACGCCTGCGGGGTCGGCTTCGTCGCGGACGCCGGCGGTCGGTCCCGCGCGCGGGTCCTCCCGCTCGCCCTGCACGGTCTGGCGACCCTCGGGCACCGCGGCGCCTTCGCCGCGGACGGGGAGTCGTCGGACGGCGCCGGCGTGTCGTTCCCGCTCGACCGGTCGGTCCTGGACGCGCTCGTCGGTCCCGAGCTGGCGGCGCGCCGACCCGGGCTGGCGATGCTCTTCCTGCCCCGCGGACCCCGCGTCGAGCGAACGGCGCGCGCGCTGGCCGAGCGGGTCCTGCGCGAGGCGGGCCTGTCCGTCCTCGCGTGGCGTCCCGTCCCGTTCGAGCCGGCGGCCCTCGGCGCCGCTGCCGCCGCGTCGCGGCCCACCCCGCTGCAGGTCGTCATCGCCCGCCCCGCCCGGGCCGGCGACGATCCCCGCCCCCTGACCGACGATGCCTTCGAGCGGCGCCTGGTCGTCGCCCGACGACGCCTCGAGACCGCCGTCCGCAGCGCGGCCGGCGCGCTGGCCGAGCTGTCCGTCCCCTCGATGTCGTGCCTGACCGTGGTCTACAAGGGCCTGGTCGCGGGCGGACGGCTGGCCGAGCTGTACCCGGATCTGCGCCTGCCGATGGACGTCGGCTACGCCGTCTTCCACCAGCGCTACGCGACGAACACCCGGCCGGTCTGGCGCCTGGCCCAGCCGTTCCGCCACCTGGCGCACAACGGCGAGATCAACACCGTGCGGGGCAACCGCGAGCAGGTCCGCGGCCGGACCCGCGACCAGGGCGCACGGCCCGTCGCCGCGGAGCTGATCGGGGCCGGCCCGCTGCTCTCACCGGACGGCTCCGATTCGCTGTCGCTCGACGAGGGCCTCGAGCTGCTGACCGCGACCGGCTGGGATCTCGCCCCCGCCATCCTGGCCGCCATCCCCGAGGCCCTGCCGCTGCGACGCGCCCCGCACCCGCACGTGGCCACGCTGCGGCGCCGGACCGCCGGGATGCTCGCGCCGTGGGACGGCCCCGCCGCCATCGTCTTTGCCGACGGCCGTCGCGTCGGCGGCCTCATCGACCGCAACGGGCTCCGCCCGGCGGCGTTCGCGGTGTCGCGCGACCGCCTGGTCGCCCTCGTGTCCGAGGCCGGCGCCGTGCCGATCCCCGCGTCCGAGACGATCCGCCGCGGGCGCCTGGGTCCGGGCGAGCTGCTGCTCGTCGATCCGGGCCGGCGGGCCATCCTGGAGGACACCGACGCCAAGGCCTGGGCCCTGCGCGCCCTGCCCATCCACGACGCGCCCCGGCCGATCCACGACGATGCCCCGGAGGCGGCGGCCGCCACGCTGGCCGAGGGTACGACCCACGCGCTGCGCTACCTCGTCGGCCTCGACGCCGAGCGGGCCCGCCTCGACATCAAGACGATGGCGCTCGAGGCGCACGAGCCGCTGTGGAGCATGGGCGACGACACGCCGACCGCCGGCCGCGGCCGGCTCGATCGCCCCGTCGCCGATCACCTGCGCCAGGCGTTCGCCCAGGTCACGAACCCGGCCATCGACCCGGAGCGCGAGCGCATCGTCATGGACCTGCGCGTGGAGCTCGGGCGACGTCCGGCGCTGCTCGGCGGGCCGCCGCGCGGGCCGCGCACCCTCCGCCTGGCACGACCGGTCGTGGCCGATCTGGCCGGGCTGCGCGCGGCGCTGCGCGACGGCCGGCATCGGACCGCCACCCTGGATGCCGCGTGGCCGGCGGCCGCCGGTCCGAGCGGCCTGGGCCAGGCGCTCGATCGCCTCGCCGCGGACGCCGTGGCCGGCGCCGAGCGCGGCGTGGAGGTCGTCGTCGTCAGCGACGCCGCCTGCTCCGTCGACCGGCTGCCCGTCCCGTCGGCCCTCGCCGCCGGCGCGGTCCACACCGCCCTGACCGACGCCGGGCTGCGCGGTCGGACCGACCTGGTCGTGGACGCCGCCGACATCCTCGATGTCCACGGCATGGCCATGGTCCTCGCCGTCGGCGCGACCGCGGCCCACCCGCGTCTCGCGCTGGAACTCGCGGCCGAGCTCGCGGGCAGCCGCGGGGCGGAGGCGCTCGACGCCGCCGCGACGATCGGCAACGTCACGGCTGCCTTCGAGGCGGGCCTGCGCAAGACGCTTGCCCGCATGGGGATCAGCGCCGTGGCCAGCTACATCGGTGGCGCCCTGATCGACACCATCGACCTCGCCCCCGACGTGCTCGCCCGCTGCTTCCCGATGGCCGCGGCGTGGCCGGGCCGGACGACCCTGGCCGATCTCGGCGCCCGGCAGCTGCGGCGTCGGGACGAGGCGCTCGCCCTGCCGCCCGCGCCGGCCGGACGGGAGCCCAAGCTGCCCGATCCGGGCTGGGCCCGGTTCCGCGCCGACGGCGAGGCACACCTGTTCTCGCCGGGCATCGCCAGGGAGATCCAGGTCCTGTCGGGCTCGCTCGTCGAGGACGCGTCGTCGCCCGGCGCCACGAGCGCGAGCGACGACCTCGATGGCGCCCTGGCCCGCTACCGCGCCGCCCTCGCCCGTCCGGCCACGGCGGGCGCGGTGCCGCGCGACGAGCTGCGCGTGCGTCCGCTCGGCGCCCCCGTGCCGCTCGACGAGGTGGAGGACGCTCGCTCGATCGCCCGCCGCTTCGTCGTCTCGGCGATGAGCGTCGGGGCACTGTCACCGGAAGCGCACCAGGCCCTGACCGTCGGGATCCAGCGCGCCGGCGGCTCGGCCAACACCGGGGAGGGCGGTGAGGACCCGGCCTGGTACGTGGCCGACGACGACGGTCGCCGCCGCGACGCCCGGATCAAGCAGGTGGCGTCGGCCCGCTTCGGGGTCACCGCCACGTACCTCGCCCGCGCCGACCAGCTCGAGATCAAGATCTCCCAGGGGTCGAAGCCGGGCGAGGGCGGCCAGCTGCCCGGGCGCAAGGCCACGGCCTACATCGCGGCCCTGCGGCGGGGCCAGGCCGGGCAGAGCTACATCAGCCCGCCGCCGCACCACGACATCTACTCGATCGAGGACCTGGCCCAGCTCATCGCCGATCTGCGCGCCATCAACCCGTCGGCGCGCATCGGCGTGAAGCTCGTGGCCGGGCGCGGCGTCGGGACCATCGCGGCGGGCGTGGCCAAGGCCGGCGCGACGTACATCCACCTGTCGGGACACGCCGGCGGAACGGGTGCCTCGCCGCTGAGCAGCATCAAGCACGTCGGGGCGCCGTGGGAGCTCGGCCTGGCCGAGGTCCACCAGGTCCTGCTCCGCAACGACCTGCGCGACCGGGTGGCCATCCGCTCGGACGGCGGGCTGCAGACCGGCCGGGACGTCCTGGTCGCCGCCCTGCTCGGCGCCGAGGAGTTCGCGTTCGGGACCGCCGCGCTCGTCGCGGTCGGCTGCGACATGGCCCGCCAGTGCCATCTCGACACGTGCCCGACGGGCATCGCCACGCAGCGCGAGGACCTGCGGGCCAAGTTCACGGGCACGCCCGAGATGGCCGAGCGCTACTTCCTCGCCCTGGCCGAGGACGTCCGGCGCGAGCTGGCGGCCATCGGCGCCCGCTCGATCGGCGAGGTCGTCGGCGAGAGCCGCCGCGCCCTTCGCCCGGTCCGCGCCGCGCGGGCCGAGCTCGGGCCCATCGTCGAGACCTCGTCCTGGCCGGCCGACCCGGTCCGTCGGGCCGATCCTGCCCTGCCGGCGCGCAGCGCACGCCACCAGCCGGCGTCGCCGCTCGAGGTCCGCATCGCGGCCGCGTTCCGCGACCAGGGTCCGGTCAGCGCCAGCGGCCTGCGCATCTCGACGGGCGACCGCTCGTTCGGCGCGGGCCTGACCGGCGCCCTCGAGCGCGGCGAGCTGCGCGGTCCGGTCCGCCTCGAGTTGCACGGCGCGGCGGGACAGTCGTTCGGGGCGTTCGCCTCGGCCGGCGTCCAGCTGCGCCTCGTCGGCCAGGCCAATGACTACGTCGGCAAGGGCCTGTCCGGCGGCCGCATCACCGTGGTCCCGGAGCCGGACCTCGCCGTGCCCGCCTCGGGCGAGGCGATCGCGGGCAACACCTGTCTGTATGGCGCGACCGGCGGCACGCTCCATCTCGTCGGGCGGGCCGGGATGCGCTTCGCCGTCCGCAACTCCGGCGCCACCGCCGTCGTCGAGGGCGTCGGGCCGCACGGCTGCGAGTACATGACCGGTGGCACGGTCGTCGTGCTCGGGCCGGTCGGGGCCAACTTCGGGGCCGGGATGACCGGGGGGCGCGCCTACCTGTACGACCCGTCGGGACGGCACGTGGCCGCGCTGCACGGCGACAGCGTGGCCGCCACGCGCCTCGTCAGCGTGGTCGCGGAGCGGCCCGACGGCCAGGCCCGCGCGTCGGAGCTGCGCACGCTGCTCGACGACCATCGCGAGGCCGGCTCCGAGCTGGCCGGTCGCCTGCTGGCCGACCCGGCGGCGATCGCCGCGTCGTTCTGGGTGGTCGAGCCGATCGCGCCGGCCGTGGCGCCGCCGGTCGTGGTCGAGCGTCCGGTCGTCAGCCGGCCGGCGATCGCCGCCGTTCCCGCCGTGGGACCCGATCCGAATGCCCGCCAGGCGACCGCCTAGCAGGGGCCGGCGGCGGCCATCGCAACCGCACGGCAACCCTCCCGATCCCGTGTCGATGCCGCGCCCGCGGTCCGCTGCGACCTACGCTCCCGCCAGATGATGGGGAAGCGTCGCTCCCACGCATGCTCGACCGCCCCCATCGAGCGTCGACGCCCGTCCAGCGAGAAGGTGATGGCCATGATCCACCCGTCCGATCCCAAGTTCGCGCACCCGCTCGCCGTCCGTGATGGCCATGGCGCCCCGGTCGTGTGCGCCACGTGCGGCTGCCGCCTGACCGCGGCCGGCGAGGGCTGGTACCACTTCAGCCCGATCGCCGGGCGCGATGCCCGCGGCTGCCGGATCGCCTGCGCCGACGCGGCGCACGACGCGACCGGTCGACCCGTCGGCGCGGCCTGAGGGCAGGCCCGCTCCCCCGCCGGCGACGTCAGCCGGCCGCCTCCTCGTCCACGACGATCCGATAGCCCACGCCGCGCACCGCGATGATCGCGGGGCCGCCGGCCGCGTCCACCTTGGCTCGCAGGCGCGCGAGGTGGGGTTTCAGCCAGAGCAGATCCGGGTCCGTCTCGGCCGGCCAGCCGGCGCGGGCCAGCTGGAGGTGCGGGACGATGTCGCCGGCGGCGCGCACGAGGGCCTCGAGCAGGCGGAACTCGGTCGGGGTCAGGGACAGGGCCGTGTCGGCGACGCGCGCCTCGTGACGCCCCGGCTCCAGGACGAGCGGTCCGGCTTCGAGCGGTCCGGCGGCGGCGGCCCCGCCCGCGCCCGAGCGGTCGACGCGGCGCATGATCGCCGCGATGCGGGCCAGCAGCTCGGCCTTCCCGAACGGCTTGGTCAGGTAGTCGTCCGCGCCGATGCCGAGCGCGCGGACCTTGGCGGCCTCGCCGCTCTCGCCCGACACGACGAGGATCGGCGCCTGCCCGGCGGCCCGCATCTGACCGGCCACGCTGAAGCCGTCGGGCCCGGGCATGGCCAGGTCGAGCAGCACGAGGTCGGGGTGCTCCTCGCGGAAGCGCTTGACCGCCGTCAGCCCGTCGTAGGCGGTGATGACCTGGTGCCCCTCCGTGCCGACGAGGGCGGTGATCGCGCCGACCATCGCCGGGTCGTCGTCCACGACCAGGATCCGAAGCGGCCGGGTGCTCATGGTGATCATGGTCCTCGCTTTCGTGCGCTAGATCGCCACGACCGCCGGGAGCGCCACGACGAAGCGCGCTCCATGCGGCCTGGCCGGCTCGCACCACAGGTGCGCGCCCATCGATTCCCCGAGTCGCTTGGCGGCGTACAGACCGATGCCGGAGCCGCGTGCCGTGTGGGTGTCCCGCCGCGCGTACGGCTCGAAGATCCGCTCGCGCCACTCGTCGGGGATGCCGGGGCCCTCGTCGCTGATGCCGAGCTGGACGACGCCCTCCGCCAGGCGCCAATCGACGCTGATGGTCGTCTCCGGCGGGGCGTACTTGACGGCGTTCTCGACGAGATGCTCCAGGATCTGGCGCAGCCGCGGCGGATCGGCCAGGGCGTGCAGGTGCGGCGGGCCGCCGGCGGTCACGCGATGGCGACCGAGCAGGGGGGTGAGCGACGCGAGCACCTCGCCGACGGCGACCTCGATGTCGAGCGGGCTGACCGAGGCGGCGTCCTCGGGCACGACGCGCACCGACGCCAGGATCGAGTCCACGAGGCGGTCCAGGCGCTCGATCTGCTCGAGCGTCGCGGCGTGCCATGCCGCGCGGGTCCGCCGACGCTCGATGTCGCGCGATTCGCGCGAGCCGAGTTCGGGTTCCTCGGCCAGCAGGTCGGCGTAGGCGCGGACGACCGCCAGCGGGGTCCGCAGCTCGTGGGTGACCAGCGCGATCAGCTCGTTGCGCGCCTCATCGATGGTCTTGAGCGCCTCGACCCGTGCCTCGGCCTCCGATTGCAGGCGTCCCTTCTCGACGATGCCGGCCAGCAGGTCGGCGATCGCCCCGAGATGATCGACGTCGCCCGGGCTGAACACGCGTGGCCGCTCCGTCTGGACGTTGAGCACTCCGACCACCTGGTCGTTCCACGACAGGGGCACGCTCAGCATCGAGGTCACGAAGCGGCGCTGGTCGAGACCGCGTACCCACAGGAAGCGCGGGTCCGCCTTGACGTCCGGGATGACGAGGGGGGAGCGGGTCGCCGCGACGCGGCCGGTCACGCCCTCGCCATAGGGCACTCGCGCCCGGCCGATCTGGAACCGGTCGAGGCCGTTCGTGGCCGCCAGGGTCAGGTACGCTCCGTCCCGATCGAGCAGGTAGAGCGAGGAGACATCGGCATGGAGCGCGTCGCGCGTCCCGTCCACGACGGTCTCCAGCAGCTCGTCCCAGGTGCGCGCCGTGGTCGCCAGCCGCGCGACGTCATGCAGGAAGCGCAGCTGCTCGAGCTGGTCGCTCCCGTCCACCGCATCGGGGTCGGGCGTCGGCGCGGCCGGCATGCGGGCGATCGGACCCTCCGTCTGGGACACCATGGACATCACCATACAAGGGTACGGAAGGGTGCGGCCCCCGAAGGTTGCGGCCGTGTCCCGGCTTGGTTGCGGAGCAGTCCGTCGGCGGTGTACCCGTGAGTCGCGGTCGCGCGCCGGGCCGCGGTCGCGAGCCGGCCGGGATCGGGACCGCCGGCGCCCGCGACCCGCTGGCCGCGGAGGTCCACCTGCTCGGGGCGCTGCTCGGGCAGGTCATCGACGAACAGGCCGGCCCCGCCCTGTTCGACCTCGTCGAGCGCACCCGCACGTCGTCGATCAGGCTCCGCCACGAGGACGATCCGGCCGAGCGGGACCGCCTCGAACAGGAGCTCGACGGGCTCGATCTGGGCGCCAGCGAGGCCGTCGTGTCGGCCTTCTCGCTGTACTTCCAGCTCGTCAACCTGGCGGAGGCGCGAGGCCGGGTGCGGGCACTTCGCCGCCGCGAACGGGCCGCCCGGGACGGGATCCTCGACGACTCGGTCGCCGAGGCCGTCGCCCGCCTGCGCCGTGCCGGGCGCAGCGAGGCGGACATCGACGCGCTGCTGGCGCGCCTGTCGGTCCGCCCGGTGCTGACGGCTCACCCGACCGAGGCGCGCCGCCGCACCACGCTGCTGGCCCTGCGCCGGTGCGCCGCCCACCTCGAGCGTCTCGACGACCCGCGCCTGACCCCGTCGGAGGACCGCGAGATCCGCCGGCGCCTGCGGGAGGAGATCACGCTCCTGTGGCGCACCTCCGACCTGCGCTCGGTGGCGCCCGAACCGCTCGACGAGGTGCGCACGGCGATGGCCTTCTTCGACGCCACGCTGTTCACGGTCGTGCCGCGGCTGTACCGGGCCACCGACGCGGCGCTCGACGGCACGGTCCCCGAGCCCGCGGCGGGACGGCGGCGACGGCCGGCGACCGGCAGCCACCTGCACGGCCGGACCGGTGAGCGACCCCCGCGGGTGCCGGCCTTCGTCCGCTTCGGCACGTGGATCGGCGGGGATCGGGACGGCAACCCGTTCGTGACGGCCGAGACGACCGAGCGGACGATCCGCATCCAGACCGACCACGTCCTCCACGGTTACGAGGCGGTGGCCGTCCGGCTGATGCAGACGGTCGCGGCGGCGACCGACGACGCGCGGCTGGCCCGCCCGCTCGCCACCCGCCTCGGGCGTGACGCCGAGGAGTTGCCGGAGACGGATCGCCAGCTGCGGCGCCGCTTCCCGGGCGAGCCGTACCGCCAGCGCTTTGGGTTCATGGCCGAGCGCCTGCGCCGGACGCGCATCGCCCTGACCGATGAGGCCGGCCCGCGATCGGGGCGGTACGACGGCCCCGGCGCCCTCGACGCCGAGCTGGTCGAGCTGCAGGAAGCGCTCGTCGCCGATGGCATGGAGCGCGTCGCCTACGGCGAGGTCGCGGAGCTGCGCTGGCAGCTGGGCACGTTCGGGTTCCACCTCGCCTCGATCGAGGTCCGCCAGCACAGCAGCGTCCATCGCGCGGCGCTGGCCGCCCTGGCGAGCGGTGCCGGGCCCGATCACGAGGTGAGCGCGGGGGTGTCGCTCAGCGAGGTGCTCGCCACGTTCCGGGCGATCGGTGCGATCCAGGCTCGCTACGGGGTCGATGCCTGCCACCGGGTCATCGTGTCGTTCACGGCCGGACCCGACGACGTCACCGACGTCCTGGCGCTCGCGCGTCGCGCCGCCGAGGGCGACGGCCATGGCCCGCCCGTCATCGACGCCGTGCCCCTGTTCGAGTCGTCCGAGGCCCTCCATGCGGCCGGACCCATCCTGGACCGCCTCCTGTCCGACGCGGCCTACCGCGCTCACCTGGGCACGCGGGGCGCCCGCCAGGAGGTCATGCTCGGCTACTCCGACTCGAACAAGGAGAGCGGGTTCCTGGCCGCGGCCTGGATGCTCCACCGCGCCCAGGCGGCGCTCGTCGACGTGGCCGCGCGGCACGGCATCGAGTTGACTCTGTTCCACGGCCGCGGCGGCGCCATCGGCCGCGGCGGCGGCCCGACCAACCGGGCGATCATGGGCAGCGCGCCCGGGGCCGTGGACGGACGCCTGAAGCTGACCGAGCAGGGCGAGGTCATCGCTGCCAACTACGCCGATCCGGCCATCGCGCGGCGGCACCTCGAGCAGATGTCGGGAGCGGTTCTCATCGCCTCGACGCCCGAGCACGACGCGGCGGCGGCGCGTGCCCTGGAGGCCGGGGGCGCGATGCTCGACGAACTGGCCGACACGGCGCGCGCGGCCTACCGGACGCTGGTCCACGACGATCCGGGCTTCGCCGCCTTCTTCCGGGACATCACGCCCATCGCCGAGCTGTCGGACCTGCGCCTCGGCTCGCGGCCGGCGGCGCGTGGCCGGCAGGGGAGCGGCGAGGCTCCGCAGATCGATGCCCTGCGGGCCATCCCATGGACGTTCGCCTGGTCGCAGGCCCGCATCAACCTGCCGGGCTGGTACGGCCTGGGCAGCGCGCTCGAGGCGTATCGCGACGCCCACGGCGAGGGCGGCCTCGACGAGATCGCGCGCGCCTACCGACGCTGGCCGTTCCTGGCCTCGGTCCTCGACAACGCCGAGATGATCCTGGCCAAGGCGGACATGGGCGTGGCCCGCCGCTACGCCGGCCTGTCCGACGACCCGGATGCGGCTCGCCGCTGGGCCGTCATCGAGACCGAGTACCACCGCACCGTCGCCCTGCTGCTGCGGGTCAACGGCCGCCAGCGCCTGCTGGACGGCGCACCGGTCCTGCAGCGCTCGATCGCCCTGCGCAACCCGTACGTCGACTCCCTGTCGGAGCTCCAGGTGCGGCTGCTCCGACGCCTGCGCGCCATGGCGCCCGACCATCCCGAGCGTGGCCGGGTGCTCCGCCTCGTGCAGCTGTCGGTCAATGGCGTGGCCGCCGGCCTGCAGAACACCGGCTGACCGGCCGGGTCCGGGTCAGGCCGACCGGGGCTCGAGGACCTCCCCGTGGCGCCGGATCAGCGGAGGCTCGTCGGGTGCCGCATCGGCGGCGCGCCAGCGTACCTCGCCCTCGCCGATCACCGGCCACGGCCCGCTGCCGTCGCGCGGCACGACCACGCCGGTGCGCTCGCCCAACCCGAGCAGCGCGACGCCGGTCGGCAGGGCCCGGCCGAAGCGCGCGGCCGCACCCGTCCACGAGCGCTCGTCGGCGTGGGGCACGATCGCGAGGGCCGGCCCCGGGAGGAGCGCGAGGCCCGGCACGATCCCGCCCGGCGTCCAGGTCCAGGCGGCCAGGGCCATCGCCCCGGCGCTCGCGCCGGCGAGGATCGCCCCTCGATCGAGCGCCTCGACGATCGCCGCGAGTGCGGACGTGCCGGCCAGCAGCGCGGGGATCAGGTCCGGGTCGCCGCCGGGGAGGTGGATGGCGTCGGCGCGGCCGAGCAGCCCGGCCAGGGTCGGATCGGCGGCGGACGTGGCGTCCACGATCGGGACGATGGTCACGCTCACTGCCACGTCCAGGCGCGCGGCGACCCGCTCGATCGCGGCACGACCGTGCGCCCCGGCCAGGTCCGGACGGTGCCGCGCCGCGGCCGTCGGCACGATCGCCACCCGCACGGGCCCGTCGGCGGCGGGGGTCGGGTGCGCCCGGCCGGCGCGCTCCAGCCAGTCGGCCAGGAAGGGCTCGTCCCCGGGCAGGAACTCCCCGCCGCCGTGCAGCGCGAATGCGCCACCGGTCACCGGCGGCCCGTCGGTCCGATCTCGCCGCCCGGCTCACCTTCACCGTTTCGCGGCGTGACGTCCTTGATCGGTGGGCCAGGCGGTCCGCCGCCCGGCTTCGGTCGGCGCATGACCCGCGCCAGCGTGTCGGGGGCCGCCACGAACGGCGCGACGTAGGCGATGAGGAGCATCGGGAGGAGCGCGCGGGTCGCGCCCGGGCCCATCGCCGCGAGCATCCCAAACGCCCACAGCAGGAACGCGTACGAACCGATCACCCGACCGGAGAAGCCCGCCAGCTGGAGCCGCCGCGCCGGCACCAGCACGATGAGCCCGAGGACGAGGGCGAGGGCGATCAGCCAGGGCGGCATCGCCCGCTCCCGCGCACGACGGTCAGCGGCTCATCGAACGGTAGCGTCGGATCCCGAGCGGCATGAACACGCCCACGATGACGACCGCCCACGCGAGCGTGACCAGGGCCGGGTGCTCCGCCGGCAGGCCGCTCCCGACGAACGGGTTGGGGTTCCCCCACAGCGCGCGGGTCGCGGCGGTCAGCGTGCTGACCGGGTTCCACTCGGCGATGGGCTGGAGGAAGTCGGGCAGGGAACCCGGGGGCACGAACACGTTCGACACGAAGGTGATCGGGAAGATGACCGTGAACGAGACCTGCTGGGCGACCTCGACGGACGGCACCGACAGGCCCAGCCAGATCCCGATCCAGGACATCGCGAAGGCGAACACGAGCAGCAGGCCGATCCCGGCGAGCAGCTCCGGCAGGCCCGTGTTGACCCGCCAGCCGACGAGGAACCCGGACACCATCAGGACCACGAGGATGCCCGCGTTGTAGGCCACGTCCGCGACCGAGCGACCGGTCAGCACGGCCGACCGGGCCATGGGCAGCGAGCGGAAGCGGTCGATCAGGCCCTTGTTGATGTCGTCGCACATGCCGATCGCGGTCGTCGCCGCCGCGAATGCGATCGTCTGGGCGAAGATCCCGGGCATCAGGTACTCGCGATAGCTGCCGCCACCCGGGAGCGGGATCGCGCCGCCGAACACGAAGGCGAACAGCAGCACGAACATGATCGACTGGAGGATCGCGAAGATCGCGAGCTCCGGGATGCGCGGGATGCGCTTGAGGTTCCGCCAGGTGACGATGAGCCCGTCGGCGATGGCGGTGTTCATGCCGCGCTCGCCGGGGCGCTCGCCTCGTCAGCAGGGTCCTCCGCGACATGGCCCGTCAGGCTCAGGAAGACGTCGTCGAGGGTCGGGCGCCGGAGGGCGATGTCGTCGATGCCGATCCCGGCCTCGTCGAGGTCGCGGACGACCTGCACGAGCTTCGCGGCGCCGCCGGTCGCCGGTACCGTGAGGCGGCGCGTGTGCTCGTCGACGGTCGGCGGCCCCTCCCCGTCGCGGGCGAGGACCTCGACGGCGCGCGCGATCGCCTCGTGGCCGTGGACGACGACCTCGATGCGCTCCCCGCCGACGGTGGCCTTGAGCTCGTCGGACGTGCCGCGCGCGATGATCCGGCCGTGATCCACGACGGCGATCGTGTCGGCCAGCTCGTCGGCCTCCTCCAGGTACTGCGTCGTGAGCAGCAGCGTCGCACCCGAGCGGACGAGATCGCGGATGACGTCCCACATGCCCAGGCGGCTGCGGGGGTCGAGGCCGGTCGTCGGCTCGTCGAGGAAGAGCAGCCGCGGACGGCCGATGAGCGCGCTGGCGAGGTCGAGGCGGCGGCGCATGCCGCCCGAGTACGTCTTGACCGTCCGGTCGGCCGCGTCGGTGAGGTCGAACCGCTCGAGCAGCTCGACCGCCCTGGCGCGGGCGTCGGCGCTGGACAGCTGGTACAGGCGCCCGAACATCCACAGGTTCTCGCGCGCGGTCAGGTTCTCGTCGACGGCGGCGTACTGGCCCGACAGGCCGATCACCCGGCGCAGCGCCTGCGCGTCGCGCACGACGTCGAAACCCGCCACCGTCGCCCGGCCGGCATCGGGCCGCAGGAGGGTCGCGAGGATGCGCACCGTGGTGGTCTTGCCGGCGCCGTTGGGCCCGAGGAGTCCGAGCACGGTGCCCTCGCGCACATTCAGGTCGACGCCCGCGAGGGCCCGCACCTCGGCACCACGGCTCCGGTAGATCTTGACCAGCCCCTCGGCCGTGATGACGTCCATCGTCGTGGCGACTCCCTCCGCGTGCGTGCGTCTCCGACCGCCGATGGTAGCGTCCCTCGTCCTGCGGCGCGGACCGGCCGCCGCGCGCCGGATCGGCCGCGACTAGGCTTGCGTCCATGCGCACCCCGCCCGGCGTCGGCGATCCGGGGTCGACCTGGCTGGAGCGCTGGGCCGGCCTGCTGCCGCTGCTCGTCGCCGAATTCGTGGTATGGCTCGGCTTCGGCGGCCTCCTCCCGGTCCTGCCCCTGTACTTCGTCGAGCAGGGCGTGGACCTGGCCACTCTCGGCGTGGTCATCGCCGCTTGGCCGGTCGCCCGCCTGGTCAGCGAGCCCGTGTTCGGCTGGCTGGCGGACCGGACCGCGCGCGTCCCGCTGATGGTGGTCGGGCTCCTGGCGACCGGCCTCTTCGGGGCGCTGCCGCTCGTCCTCACCGGGCCGCTCGCATTCGTCGTCCTGCGGGCCGGCGCCGGGCTCGGCGCCGCCCTCTACGACCCGGCCGCCCGCGGCTTCCTGACCGACGCCACGCCGCCCGTCCGCCGCGGGGAGGCGTTCGGCCTGTACGGCGCCGCCCAGATGGGCGGCCTCATGCTCGGGCCGGCCATCGGGGCGTTCGGCGCCAACGCCTTCGGCGGGATCGGCTTCGTGTTCGTGTTCAGCGCCATCACCGCGGTCATCGCCGCGGTCGGGGTCGGGTTGCGCGTGCGCGAGGCGCCCGGGTCCCGGCGCCCGCACGCGACGGTATCGCGCGATCGCACCGAATTCCCGCCCGACGCGCCGTACCTCGAGGAGCGGCTGGCGGCCGACCTCAGCGCCGAGGAGCCGGCGCCCGGCACGGATGCCGACTCGCCCGGTCGCGGCGCCCCGTCGTCGATGCGCCTGCTCAACCGTGGCCTGGCCGCCGCCCTGATCATCAACATCGGCAGCTACTACGCGAGCGGCACGTACGAGGTCATCTGGAGCCTGTTCCTGGAGGGTCTCGGGGCCGACCTGACCCTGATCGGCCTGACCTTCGCGATGTTCGGCCTGCCGGTCCTCGTCCTCTCGCCGCTCGCCGGCCGGCTGGTCGATCGTCGCGGCTCGTTCCTGTTCATCGTCGTCGGTTCGATCCTGCCGATCGTCGCGGGGATCTCGTACACGCTCATCGACGACCCGGCGCTGGCCGTGCCGCTCATCCTGCTCGAGGCGACCGGCTTCGCCTTCCTCAGCCCGGCCCTCTACTCGGTCGTGGCGGCCAGTTCGCCGACCGGTCGCGCCTCGACCTCCCAGGGGCTGTTCGGCGCCGCCGGGACGCTCGGCTTCATCGTCGCCTCGCTGGCCACGGGCGTGCTCGCCGAGCGCGACATCGTGGCCCCGTTCTACGTGTTCAGCGCCGTGCTCGGGCTGTGCCTCGTCCTCGGCATCGTCGTGGGGCGCGAGCGCCTGCACGGCCGTCCGCCGCCGACCGCCGCCGTCCCCGCGTCGGCGTAGGGTCGCGATGCGTCGTCGCGGCGCGGCCCGCGGCCCGGCGACAGGGGCCGGCCACGACGGGTCGGTGCGCGACGTGCGAAGTCGGGCACTCGTGCTCGCGGTGCGGCCGGCCGATCGGGCGGCGGTTGCCGGAATCGGCTGCTGCCCCTATCATTCGGGGTCGCGGGGTGGAGCAGCGGCAGCTCGTCGGGCTCATAACCCGAAGGTCAGAGGTTCGAATCCTCTCCCCGCAACCAAGACCGCCTTCACCTGAACCCCGGGTCCCGACCAACCCGGGGTTCTTCCTTCCCTCCGTCGCGCCGTGGTGACGCTGCGGCACCCGGGCCCGGGGCAGGCGGCCATCATCGGCGGATCGTGGCCATCGCTCGGGAGGATGACTGTGGCGGGAGACGACCGGACGCCTGCATCGGCTGGGATCGACGCGGCGGCCCCCCACGAGCGACCGGCCGTCGGGCTCCAGCTGTACACCGTCCGCGACGCGCTGGCCACGGATCCCGCCGGCACGCTCCGACGCGTCGCCGACCTCGGCCTGCGCACGGTCGAGCCGTTCGATCTCGTCGCCGCCGTCGATCGGCTGGTCGACCCGATGACCGAGCTCGGCCTCGTCGCCCCGACGAGCCATGTCTCGTTCATCCACGGCGACCTCGATGCGGCCCTGGCCGCGGCCGCCAGGCTCGGCGTGGCGACGATCATCGATCCGTACGTGCCGGCGGAGCACTGGACGACGCGCGACGACATCGCCGCGGTCGCGGCGGGACTGGACAGCGCGGCCCGCCGCGCCGCGGACCACGGCATCGCGGTCGGCTACCACAACCACTGGTGGGAGCTCGAGCGCCACGTCGACGGCACCGCCGCCCTCGAGATCCTCGCCGACCTGCTCGACGAGGCGGTCGTCCTCGAGCTCGACACGTACTGGGCCGCCGTCGGGGGTGCGGATCCGGTCGCGCTGCTGGGCAGGCTCGGCGAGCGGGTCGTGGCGCTGCACATCAAGGACGGTCCGATCTCGCGCGACGTCGATTCCCAGCAACCGGCAGGGTCCGGCCGCATGCCGATCGCCGCCATCCTCGCGGCCGCGCCGCGGGCCCGGCCGGTGCTCGAGTTCGACGCCTACGCTGGCGACCTGTTCGAGGGGGTCGCCCGCAGCATCGAGACGATGCGCCGCCACGGGGCGGCGCTGTGACCGGTCCGGTCGGCGTCGGCGTCATCGGCGCCGGGGTCATCAGCACCCAGTACCTGGAGAACCTGACGCGCGCCTCCGACGTGCGCGTCGTCATCGTCGGCGACCTCGATCCGGCGCGAGCCGCCGCCCGGGCCGCCGACCACGGGATCGCCGCCTCGGGCGCACCGGACGCCGTGCTCCGCCGCGACGACGTCGAGATCGTGCTGAACCTGACGACGCCGGCGGCGCACGTGCCCGTGTCCCTCGACGCCCTGGCGGCCGGCAAGCACGTCTGGAGCGAGAAGCCGTTCGCGCTCGACCGTGAGAGCGGGGCGCGACTCCTCGACGCGGCCCAGCGGGCCGGCCTGCGGGTCGCCTGTGCGCCCGATACGGTGCTCGGGGCCGGGCTCCAGACCGGCCGGCGGCTGCTCGAGGCCGGGGCCATCGGCGAGCCGCTCACGGCACTGACCCTGTTCGAGGTCCCCGGCCCGGAGAGCTGGCACCCCAACGCCGACTTCCTGTACGCCCGCGGCGGCGGTCCACTGTTCGACATGGGGCCGTACTACCTGTCCACCCTGGTCCAGCTGCTCGGTCCCGTGGCGGGCGTCGTGGCCCGGGCGTCCATCGCCCGAACGAGCCGGCGCATCGGCGCCGGACCGCGCGCCGGCGAGACGTTCCCGGTCGAGGTGCCGACCTATGTCGGCGCGCTCATCGACTTCCGGCGCGGGACGAGCGCGCTCAGCACGTTCAGCTTCCAATCGAGCCGGCCGCGGGTCGGGGTGGTCGAGATCAGCGGCACCGAGGGCACCCTCGTCCTGCCCGATCCGAACGAGTTCGACGGGGCGGTCCGGGTCTGGCGCGACGGCATGGCCGAGGACGCGGACGCGGAGGTCCACCCGGCGGTCGGGTCCACGTTCTCGCGCGGGGCGGGCGTGGTCGAACTCGCCCGGGCGATCCGCGCCGGCCGGCCGGAGCGGGCGTCGGGCGAGTTCGCCTTCCATGTCCTCGATGTCATGGTCTCGATGACCGAGTCCGCCGCACATGGCGGGCGGGTCGCGGTCGAGAGCACCGTGCAGCTCCCGCCCGCCCTCCCCGAGGACTGGGACCCGACGGCCGCGACGCTCTGACGAGGAGCCGGCGTCAGTCCCAGCGGAACGCACGGGCGGCGAGCGCGGTGGCGCTCACGGCCCATGCCGCCAGGATCACGAACGGCCGCGGTTCGGCCGGGCCCGGGCCGAGGGCCAGGCGCAGCGCGTCGGACAGCGCCGCCGGCGGCAGCAGATCGGCGACCGTGCCGACGGCCGACGGGAGCTCGCTCGTCGGGAGCACGACCCCGCCCAGGACGATGGCGAGGACGAACAGGCCGTTGGCCAGGGCGAGCGTCGCCTCCGCCCGGACCGTCCCGGCGAGGAGCAGCCCGAGCGAGGCGAACGCGGCCGTGCCGGAGGCCAGCGCCAGGGCCAGGAGCGGGACGGACAGGCCGTCGGCCGGACGCCAGTCCAGGCCGATCCAGGCCACGCCGGCCAGGGCCGCCGCCTGCACGAGGACGATCGCGCCGATGCTCGCGAGCTTGGCCAGGACCAGGCCCTCCCGCCCGAGCGGGGACGCACCCAGCCGGCGCAGCACCCCGTACGAGCGCTCATAGGCCGTCGCGATCCCGAGGTTCACGAGACCGGCGGCCATCACGGCCAGCGCCAGCGCGCCCGGCAGGAGGAAGTCCACCGCGCGCTCGCCGGGCGTGCGCACGACGCCGGTCGAGGCGAAGAACACGAGCACGACCACGGGGATCCCGGCCAGCGCCAGCAGGTTCTCCGCCCGGCGTGCGGTGAGGCGCAGCTCGATGCCGACCTGGGCCAGCACCGCCGAGGCGCGCGGGGCGGCGGCGGGAGGAGCCGCGCTCATGCGACCGCCGGGCGGCGGACGTCGCGGACGTGGCGCAGGTACGCGTCCTCGAGCGTCTCGCCGGGGAGCGTCAGCTCGCCGACCGTGCCCGCCGCCACGACCCGCCCGTCGGCGAGGATGAGCACGCGGTCGGCCAGCCGCTCGACGTCCACCAGGTCGTGGCTGGTCAGGACGATCGCGACGCCGCGCTCGCGTTCCGCCGTGACGAGCTCTCGCGCGACCGCGCGCGCCTCCGGGTCCATGCCCGCGGTCGGCTCGTCGAGGATCAGGACCGAGGGTCGGCCGACGAGGGCCACCGCCAGACCGAGGCGCTGTCGCTCGCCGCCGGACAGCCGCCGGTACGGGGTCCGGGCCGCGGCCGTCAACCCGACACGCTCCAGGAGCCGGGCCGGATCGAGCGGCGCGGCATGGAAGGCGGCGTACTGGCGGAGCGTCTCCAGGGGCCGCGCCCGGATGTCGAAGCCGCCGTCCTGGAGCAGCACGCCGACCCGCGCCCGGTGGTCGGGCGACGCGTCCCATGGGTCCGCGCCGAGGACGCGGACGGACCCGGCATCGGCGCGGCGGAGTCCCTCGATGGTCTCGACCGTCGTGGTCTTGCCGGCGCCGTTGGGGCCCAGGATGGCCAGGATCTCGCCGGCATCGACGGTGAACGACAGGCCATCCACGACGGTCCGCGGGCCATAGCGCCGGACGAGTCCGTCGACCTCGATCGCGGCCCGCCGGTCCGCTCGGGTCACGGCGCGATGCGCGCGTACTGGCGGTCGAAGTCGGCCGCCCGAAGCTCCCCGATCTGGATGCTCCGGATGATCCCGGCGGCATCGACGAAGTACGTCTGGGGTCGGCCGGCGACGCGGTACGTCCGCTTGAGGGCCGCATCGGGATCGATGACCGTCGGCCACGTACCGCCGAAGGCGGCCACGAACTCGCGGGCGGGCTGTGGCGGATCGTCGGTCAACACGCCGATGATGGCCAGGCCGTCGTCGGCATGCGCGGCCTGCCGCTCGATGAGGAGCGGGAACTCGTCCCGGCACGGGACGCACGACGGGCCCCAGAAGTTGATGATCAGCGGGCGGCCGGCGTACGTCGCGAGGTCGAACGCGTCGCCGTCCAGCGTCGTGCCGGTGATCGGCGGGGCCGGCGCGCCGACCGACGCGCGCGCGTCGTCACCGAGGCTGCCCGTGGACAGCACGAGCGCGGCCGTGGTCACGACCGCGATGGCGAGAGCGGCCAGGATCGGGCGTCGGGATGGATCCGTGATGGTCCCCTTGGCGATGCCGGGCGCTACTGCAGCGTCGCGGTCCCGAGCATCGTGGTCGGGTGGACGGTGCACAGGAACTGGTAGGTGCCGGCGGGCAGGGCCGGGACGTCGTAGACGCGGGTCTCGACGCCGTTGAAGATGTCGCCCACGAAGACGCTCGCGCCGGATCCGTCCTTGAGCTCGACGTTGTGCGGGACGCCCGCGTCCTGGTTGATCAGCGCGATGGTGAACGGGGTGTCGGCCGGTGCGGTGAAGGCGTCCCGGTCGAACAGCACGTTCAGGGCGGTCAGCACGACGTCGGCCTCGGGGCCGGCGGGCGGTGGCGAGGCGCCGGGATCGGCGGACGTCCCGGGTGAGGCCGGCGCGCCGGGCGAGGCGCCTGGTTGGCCGCCGCTGGCGTCACCGGGTGGCAGCCATCCGGCCTGCAGGGCGACGGCCCCGACGAGCAGCACCGCGAGCGTGGTCAGCAGCACGGCCGGCGTGCGCGGCGGCGGGATGTTCTCGAGGTGGCCCGTCCGGTCGGCCTCCTCGGTCTTGGCGAACTCCCTGCGCGCGTCCACCAGCCAGCCGGCCAGCGTGGCCACCAGGGCGATCAGGCCGACGGCCAGCAGCCAGCCGCCGAAGACGAGGCCGAGCATGAGCATCGTGGCGCCGACCGCGCCGAGGAACGGCCGGAACGACGGACCGGGCATGTGCACGCCGGGCGGCGGTCCCTCGTGGACGACGGCCGGCAGGGCCGGGGCGGTCGTGCCGAGGTCGTGGTCGTAGATGCGCAGCGCCTCGGCCAGCCAGTACAGCAGGGTCAGCACGAGGGCGATCGCCCCGAGGATGAGGACCGGGCCCCCGAACACCAGCCCGAGGAAGAGCAGGAACGCCCCCAGCGAGGCGAAGATCGGTGCCAGCGAGGGTCCCGGCATGTGGATGCCGGGCGGCGTGCGCGGCACGATCCGGGTCTTGCCCCGGCGGGCGGGCTTGGCCCGCGCCAGGCGCACGAAGGTCAGGGCCAGCAGGGCCACGACCGGGACGAGGACGAAGATCGGCAGCAGGGCGATGAGCGCGCCCCAGTCCGGGATGACGAACAGCTCCATCAGTCCCAGGAAGCCGTCCCACAGGTCCTCGAGCATCGGGCCGACCGGTCAGTCGCGCGGGGAGCCGGCGACCAGGACGTAGGCCATGATCGCCATGGCCACGCCGAGCAGCACGAGCATCGTCACGCCGGCGTAGTCCACGTGCCAGCCGCCGAACGTCGGGATCGCCCAGAACGCGGCGCCGATGGCCACGAACAGGAGGCCGGCGAGGGCGGCGTTCCGAGGATGACGGAGCGGATGCATCGCGGCTTACCCCTTGCCCGGGAGGAGATAGAGGAGCGAGAAGAGCAGGATCCACACCACGTCGACGAAGTGCCAGTACAGCGACGTCGCCTCGACCGCGTCGTGGTGCTTGGCCGAGAACTGGCCGGCCATGCCGCGATAGAGGACGACGCCGAGCATGATCACGCCGGCCAGCACGTGTGCGCCGTGGAAGCCGGTCAGGGTGAAGTACGTCGTGCCGAACGTGCCGGTCGACAGCGTGATGCCCTCCGAGCCCAGGAGCGCGTAATCGATGGCCTGCATGATCAGGAACACGACGCCGATGGCGAAGGTGACCCCGATGTTGCGCAGGAACGCGGTCCGGTCGCCGCGGCGGATGGCCCAGACGGCGAACTGGCAGGTGAACGACGACAGGATGAGCAGCACCGTGGCCGGGCCGACGAGCGGCAGGATGGCCAGGTGGAAGGGCTCATCGGTCAGCGGATCGATGGGCGGCCAGACCGTGGCGTTCGCCCGCACGCTGAAGTAGGCGGCGAACAGGCCGGCGAAGAACATCACCTCGGAGGTGATGAACAGGATCATCCCCAGGATGACGTTGCTGATGCCGCCGTGCGTGTCGTGCGCGAGGCCGGCGACGGGGCTGTGCTCGGTGGTCAGGGCGGTCGTCTCGGTCGTCATCATCCGGCGCTCAGTGTCCGGCCGGCAGCTGCTGGGTCCGGTCCGGACCCGGGGGCGTCTCGTCGGCCCGAGCGTGCCCGTGGCGCAGGTCGAACAAGGGCCGCTCGGAGCGGATCTCCGGCAGGCGGTCGAAGTTGTACGGCGGCGGGGGCGAGCTCGTGGCCCACTCGAGGGTGTTGCCCTCCCACGGGTCGTCGCCGGCCGGCTTGCCGCTGCGCAGCGAGACGAAGATGTTCCAGAGGAGTGGGAGCATGCTCGCCGCGATCATGAAGCCACCGATCGTCGCCGCCAGGTTCAGGTCGTTCCAGCCGGCCGTCGACGAGTAGTCGGCGATGCGCCGGGGCATGCCCGACAGCCCGAGCTCGTGCATCGGGAAGAAGGTCAGGTTGAACCCGAGGAACATGATTACGAACTGGACCTTGCCCAGGCCCTCGCTCAGCATCCGCCCGGTCATCTTGGGGAACCAGTAGTACAGGCCGCCCATGATCGCGAACACCGACCCGCCGAACAGCACGTAGTGGATGTGGGCCACGATCCAGTAGGTGTCCTGGAGGGCGAAGTCGACCGGCACCGAGGCGCTGAACGCGCCGTTGATCCCGCCGATCAGGAACATGCTCAGGAAACCCAGCGCGAACAGGAGCGGGGTCTTGAGCATCAGCTGGCCGCGCCACATGGTGAAGATCCAGTTGAACATCTTCACGCCGGTCGGGACGGCGATGAGGAAGGTCATCAGGCTGAAGAAGGGCAGGTACACCGCGCCCGTCGTGAACATGTGGTGGGCCCACACGGAGAAGCCCAGGGCGCCGATGCCGGCCGTGGCGAAGACGAACGCCTTGTAGCCGAACAGCGGCTTGCGGCTGAACACCGGCAGGATCTCGCTGATCATGCCCATCGCCGGCAGGATCATCACGTAGACCGCCGGGTGCGAATAGAACCAGAAGATGT
>JBKHXL010000053.1:0-13288 GCA_046566045.1 Candidatus Limnocylindria bacterium | reverse complement strand
ATCCTGTCCTCGGCCATCGTGGTGTCCTTTCGTGTCGTCGGTTTCTTACTTCCAACGACGCGAGGATGACGCG
The DNA here is from genome assembly GCA_046566045.1 of Candidatus Limnocylindria bacterium. Lineage (GTDB taxonomy): Bacteria > Chloroflexota > Limnocylindria > Limnocylindrales > CSP1-4 > SPCO01. The sequence continues at coordinate 13,215 of JBKHXL010000053.1, read as the reverse complement.
GTGGCCGTTCCGATTCACGGCCCCGCTGTTACACCACTATGGGGACACGACCCGCGGCGGGCGTGGCACGGGCGAGCGCGTGGCGGGCGTGGCACGGGCGAGCGCGTGGCGAGGCGAGCGCGGGCGAGCGCGTGGCGAGACGAGCGCGGCGGGCGTGGCGCGGGCGAGCGCGGCGAGCGGGGGCGGTGCGGCGCGGCGGCTCAGCTCCCGAAGATCTGGCCGAGCAGGTAGGGCGTGGTCGTCTCGAGCTGGTCGTAGCGGCAGTCGGCCGGCGGATTGTCGGGGCGCCAGCGCTTGAACGTCGTACCGTGCCGGAAGCGGTCGCCCTGGAGGTGGTCGTAGGCGACCTCGACCACGCGCTCGATGCGCAGCGGCTCCCACGAGAGGTCCTTGCCGCGGTTCCAGCGCGAGGTCGCGCCGGGGAGGCGCTGGCCGGAGGCGTCGGCACTCCCCGCGCTCGCCCACTCCGCCCACTCCTGCCACGGATGCTCGTCGAGAGCGCGCGAGCGGAGCGGCTCGATCTCCGCCGCTATCTCGGCCCGACGGTCCCAGGTGAAGGTCGAGGTGACCCCGACGTGATGGAGCGTGCCCTCGTCGTCGTACAGCCCGAGCAGCAGCGACCCGACGTGGGTCCCCGGGCCGTTCTTGTGCCAGCGGAAGCCGGCGACGACGCAGTCCGCGGTGCGCTGGTGCTTGATCTTGAGCATCGCGCGCTTGCCCGGCTGGTACGGGGCGTCGAGCCGCTTGGCCACGACGCCGTCCAGCCCGGCACCCTCGAACCGCTCGAACCAGTCGGCGGCCGTGGCCCGATCCCGCGTGGCCGGGGTCAGGTGGACCGGGGGGGCGGCGTCGCCGAGGATCGCCTCAAGGCGCACCCGGCGCTCGCCCTGCGGCGCGTCGCGCAGGTCCTCGTCGCCGAGGGCCAGCACATCCCAGGCCACGAACGAGGCCGGCGACTCCTCCGCCAGCATCCGGACGCGCGAGGCCGCCGGGTGGATGCGCAGCAGGAGCGACTCGAACTGGAGCCCGCCGTCGCGGGCGATGACGACCTCGCCGTCGACGACGCAGCGTTCCGGCAGGGCGGCGCGCAGCGGATCGGCCAGCTCGGGGAAGTAGCGGTCGAGCGGCTTCAGATCGCGCGACTGCGTGAACAGCTCATCGCCGTCGCGGAAGACGATCGCCCGGAACCCGTCCCACTTGGGCTCGAACAGCCACGACCCGTCGTCGGGCGGCAGGTCGTCGCTGGCCTTGGCCAGCATCGGCTCGAGCGGTGGCTGGAAGGGCAGCTGCAGGGTCACTCGTCGAGTGTACGTCCGAGCGCCTCGCCCGCCCGCGCGCGACCGAGATTCCAGGCGGCCAGGCCGTCGTAGGCGGGGTCGCGCAGGATCGTGCGGGCGCGGGCCCGGACGAGCTCTCGCACCGCCTCCGCCGTGTCCGGTGGCATCCGTGGCAGCGCACCGGCAAGGACCGGGATGGCATCGTCACCGAGGGTCCACAGGTAGTCCACGTCGAGGCCGTGCCGGCCGTCAGGCGGGACGAGCGATGGGTCGATCACCCGGGCCAGGTTGCGCTCGGCCACGAACGCGGCCGGCGCGAGCACGTTGAGGCTGACCAGCGCGGCCAGGGACACTGCCGCCAGCACGTGGCCCAGCCAGCGCGTCCGGTCACGCCAGAGCAGCCCGGCCATGACGACGAGCGTGGCCGCCAGCGCGGCGATCGCCACCACGACATACAGGCGCAGCTCGGTCCAGCCGTAGGCGGCCTGGTAGAGGTCCATCCGGACCGCGGCGGACACCAGCACCGCCAGCGTCAGGGCGACGAGCGCCAGGGCGAGCCCGACATACACGCGGGTCCGCCTGGCCAGCGCCAGGTCGAGGCCGACGATGATCCCGCCGGCGAGCCCGGCCGCGGCGACAAGCTCGAAGAACCCGCGCCGCGCGTAGTCGCTGTAGGTCATCCCGACGGCGGCCAGGGTGTCGAGCCCGCCGAACAGGTAGCCGACCTGCAGGCTCACGAACAGCGTCGCGACGAGATCCACGGCGATGAGCACGATGATCGCCTCGGTCGTGCCGAGCACGCCGGCCCATGGCGCCGCCACCGTCCGTGACGCGGCACCGAGCGACGCCGCGTCGAGCGAGGCCGCGCCCGACGGTCGTCCGGCCGGGTCGGGGATCCCGGTCGCGGCCAGGGCCAGGCAACCGGCGGCGAACCACGCCGCCGACAGCGCGAACAGCGCGCGCCCGGGCAGGTCGCCGAGGTCGAGCCGGAAGCCGAGCAGCTCGTCCACAGCCCGCCGGAAGATCGGATCGGCGGAGGCGAACAGGGTGGCGAGCATCAGAGCCAGCGGGACGGCCAGGAGCAGGCCGCGCCCGACGGCCCCGCTCCACGTCGGGAGGGTGAGCCGGCGCGCACCCGCCGCCGGACGGCCCGCACGAAGGAGCCGGAGCGCGCCGCCCCCGACGACCGCCACCGCCCACAGGCCGATGGCGGCGACGGTGGACGCGGACCGGCGGGTCACGACGTGCCCGGAGAAGGCGGCCAGCGCCAGGACCGTGCAGCCGAGCGCCGCGACCGTGTCGAGCGCGGCCAGGAACGGGTCGGCACGGACGGCCACGAACCCGGCCAGCGCCAGCGCCGCGATCGGCAGCCACGCGTCGAGTCGATCGGGGGCGCGGCCCTCGCGCCGAAACCGCCAGCCGGCGGCGAGTGTCGCCGCGACGATGATCGGGATGTTCAGCCCGAACGCGGATCCGTGGAGCAGGACCTCGACCATGACGCCGAGGGCGAGCGCGACGAGCAGGAGGCGGCGGGCGCGACGACCGACCACGGCAGTACCTCGGGGATCGCCATCGGTCGGAGCGGCATGGGCAGGCGCCGATGGTCTCGCCCGGTTCGGACGACCGGGCCACCGTCGAGTGTGACGCCCGGCCGGCGCGCGCGCGTGGCACCATCGGCCCCGTGAAGGACGACGGCGAACGACAGGCGGCCCGCTACGACGCGATGGCCGGGGGCTATGCCCAGTGGTGGGCGCCGGTCCTCGCCCCGAGCGCGCTGGCCCTCCTCGACCGCCTCGAGTCGCTCGTCGGCGCGGGAGCGCGCGACCTGCTCGACGTCGGGGTCGGGACCGGCAACCTGGCCCTGCCCGCGCTGCGGCGCTGGCCGTCGGTGCGCGTCACCGGCATCGATGCCTCGAGCGAGATGCTCGAGGTCGCCCTCGGGCAGGCGCGATCGGGCGCGGACGCCGAGGCCGAGCGGTTCGCCGCCCGGGTCGCGTTCGCCGCGAACCTGCCCTACCCGGACGCGTCGTTCGACGTCGCGATGTCGTCGTTCGTGCTCCAGCTCGTGCCGTCGCGGGCGAAGGCGCTGCGCGAGATCCGGCGCGTGCTGCGCCCGGGCGGCACGCTGGCGTACGTCACGTGGGTGCGCGACCGGATCCCGTTCGCGCCGGATCGCATCTTCGACGAGCTGCTGGCCGAGGCGGGCTTCGACGAGGCGTCGGACGCGGACGGCGGGCAGGGCGACGTGCCATCGGTCGGCACGGCCGCCGCCGAGCTGCGCCGGGCGGGGTTCCGGGCCGTGACCGCCGAGGGCGCCACGCTCGATCACGCGTTCACGGTCGAGTCGTACATCTCGTTCCTGACCGAGTTCGACGAGGTCTCGCTGTTCGAGGACGAGATGGACCGCGCCGAGCGGCGCCGGTTCCTGGCCCGCCTGCGCGAGCGCCTCATGGGCCTGCGCTCGGAGGAGCTTGCGTTCCACGCCCCGATCGTCTACGCGAGCGGCATCCGCTCCGACGGTTGACCGCTCGCCGGTCGCCGCGCCGACTCAGGCCGGGACGGCGCGCTCGCGCTCCGCGACCAGCGCGTCCACGCGATCCCGGTCCACCGACACCACGATGAGCCCCGGCGTGTGCGTGTCGATGGAGGCGTACAGGCCCGCCCGCTGGAGACCCTCGACGTAGGCCGTGCTCGCCGCGGTCGGCGCGAGGTGGTGGACCCGCTCGGCGCCGGTCCGGTGGAGCAGGTACAGCTCGATGAGGGTCATCAGCCCCTGCCGGCGCAGCGGCGGCGACGTCAGCTGGTCGGTCAGGCTCAGCACGCGCCGGCCGTCGCGATCGCGCAGCTCGGTGGCGGCCACCTCGGCCACCGTCGCGCCATTGCCGTCGAGCACGCGCAGTTCGAACCCGTCCGACCAGGCGGCCCGCGGGCGGAGCCGGACCCGCAGCGGTCCCTCGACCTCGAGCTCGGCCGGAATCTCGGCCAGCCAGCGCTCGAGCAGGGCCGGCGGCGCCTCAATCGGGACGAGATGCTGGTGGTGCGTCGAGGCGGCGCCCATCGCCTGGGTGCTGGCCGTCCGGCCCGTGGCCGCGCTCAGCGCGGCATCCAGGCGCGCCCCGCCGACGAGCGCCTGCGGCGTCCGGTACGGCGACTCGCGCAGCCGGAGTCGTCGCTGGAGTCGGGCCAGGGCGAGCATGCCGTCGCGCTGGAGCTCGGCGGCGAACTCCTCGGCCGCCAGGCCGTCGACCTGGTGCCCGCCGTAGGTGATGAAGTCGAACACGAAGCCGAGCCGGCCGAGCTCCTCGGGGAAGCGGCGCATCTCCTCGTCGCTCATCCCGGTGGTGTCCCAGTTGAACGAGGGCGACAGGTTGTAGGCGAGCATCGCGTCCGGGTACACGGCGTGGACGGCGTCGGCGAAGCGGCGCGCGTCGGCGAGGTCGGCGGTCTTGGTCTCCATCCACAGCAGGTCGGCGAACGGCGCGGCCGCGATCGACCGGGCGATGGCGAAGTCGATGCCGCCACGGACGCGGTAGTAACCGTCCACCGTGCGCGGCAGCTCTGGGTCCCAGTCGGCGGCGACGCCGAGGTCGGCCGCCTCGTCGCGGGTCATCAGTCCGGCCGCCGCGGACCAGGCCTTCGCGAAGCGGGCGTCGAGCGCCTCGACGATCGTCCCGATGTCGTCGCCGGGGGCCGCGTCGCGAGCTGCCGCCCGGACCGCGTCGGCGACGCCGGCCGCATCCAGCCACGCGACCGCGGCCCGGTGATCGGCCTCCGGCACGGCGAACAGCTGGTGCCCCCGCGCGTCCTCCAGGCCCGCCTCGTTGAGCAGGCGCATGATCGCCAGGTAGCCGACCCGGTAACCGGGCAGACCGCGCGCCGTGGCCCCGAGCAGGAACGGGGCGTCGCGCTCGTCGCTGCGGTCGTCCAGCAGCGTCGCCGCCTCGGCGTCGGTCCGGGCGACGATGATCCCGGGCACGCCCATGATGTCGAGCTGGAACCGGGCGGCGTTGAGGCGCTTGAGCTGCTCGTGGACGGCGACCAGGACCTTGCCGTCCTGGTGGCCGCACTTCTTGGCGCCCGGGCGCTGATCCTCGATGTGGTAGCCCGGGACGCCGACCTCGACGAACCGCCGGATGAGGTTGCGCACATGGGCGTCGCCGCCGTGACCGGTGTCGGCGTCGGCGATGATGAACGGACGGAAGTCCGCCGGCGGGCTGGCCTGCCGCTGTGCCTCGGTCATCCGGCTGCGCGTGAAGGCCTGGTTGCGATCGGCGGTCAGCAGCGCCCGGACGATGCCGGCGGCCTCCTCGGGGACGGCACTGAGCGGGTAGCTGGCGAGATCGGGCCCCGGATCCTCGAGCGCGGAGCCCTTGGCCGAGGTCGCCCACCCACCGAGGTAGATGGCCTCGATGCCGAGGCGCTTCTGCGTGACCGCCTGGCTCGGCGAATAGGGCCCGAACGTCGTGATCGCGCGCCGCTCGGCGAAGCGGGTCCGCAGGAGGCCGTGGAACGCCGCAGCGGCGTCGCGCGCGACCGCGTAGCCGCCTTCGATCGTGCCCTGCTGCTCGACCACGTCGCGTGCCGTGTGCAGGCGGGTGATGCCGGCGAAGCGCGGCGCGGCCATCCACGCCCGCGTGGCGGCGACGCGCGCCTCGAACGCCGCGGCCTCGGGATCAGGGGCCGGTCCGTCGGGCGCGCCCACGGGCCTGGCGGTGCTCGGGCGGGGCTGGGCCGGCGCGGTCATGGACGTGACCTACTCGTTCGCGTGATCGCGCTCGCAGAACTCCGGGCAGGCGCACTCGGCCAGGAGCGCGGTCGGGCGCGGGCGGGGGATGGCCCGCATCGGGATGGCCCGCATCGTCGGGCGAGCCGTCTCGATCGGCGCCGAGGCGTCGAAGGCCAGGAGGTCGATGCGCCCGGCCGGCTCCGGATCGAGGCCGAGGATCCAGCTGCGCGACGGGTGGATGGCGTCGCGGAAGTCGATGGTGATCCTGGTCGGGACTGCGGTCGGGCTCATGGGTGCGGCTCCTTCGCGCTCGGGCCGGGTGGTGAGGGGCGACCATAACGTCCCGCGACCTATCAGTCCAATCGAATGTCATGATATCTTCCATAGATGCTGCTGATGACAGACGCGAGGACCCGGATCCGATGCTGCTGAGCCAGCTCGAGGCGGTCGTGGAGACGGCGCGGCAGCGCAACCTGAGCCGGGCGGCGGCCGCCCTGCACGTGACCCAGCCCGCGCTGACGGCCCGCGTCCGATCGCTCGAGGACGAACTCGGGACCACGCTGTTCACCCGCGGGCGACGCGGCATGGCCCTCACGGACGCCGGGCGCGCCTTCCTGCCCTACGCGGAGCGCGCGCTCGCGGCCGTGGACGAGGGGGCCTCGATGCTGACCGAGCTCCAGCGCGGCGGCACCGGCGAGCTGGTCCTGGGCGCCGCGCCGGCCATCAGCACCTACGTGCTGCCCCGGCTGCTGGTGCGCTTCACGGCCCGGCATCCGCGGGTCCGCCTGTCGGTGCGGACCGGGCACTCGGAGGAGATCCTGGCCATGGCCCTGCGCCGCGAGGTCGACCTGGGCCTGGTCCGCGAGCTGCGCCACCCGGACATCGAGAGCCGCCCGCTGTACGAGGACGAGCTCATCCTCGTGGCCGACGCGCGCCACCCGCTGGCCGATGCCGGCCGCCTGGACCTGGCGGCGATGTCCGACGTCCGGCTCATCCTGTTCGATCGGACGTCGAGCTACTACGACCTGACCAACGCGTTCTTCCGCGAGGCCGGGGTGTCGCCCAGCGGGGTGATGGAGCTCGACAACATCGATGCGGCCAAGCAGATGGTCGGCCAGGGCCTGGGCATCGCGCTGCTGCCGCACACGGCCGTCGCCGACGAGCTGGCCGACGGGACGTTCCGGGCGATCGAGGTCGCCGGAAGCCGGCCCATCCGTCGGCGCATCATGGCCATCCGGCGCAACGACGTCGGACACGTCGCGGGCCCTGCGGCGGCCTTCCTGGAGATCCTGGGCGGGGTCGGGGAACTGTTGCCCGACCCCCGCCGCCCGCCGGGCTGACCCGGCCGGACGTCAGCCCTCGGTGCTCTCCGCGGCGGCGGTCGCGTCGGACGGGGCTGCGCCCTGGCCCCCGGCGGCCTCGCCCACGGCGGCCTCGCCCGCCTCGCCCTCGGCGACGGTGGGCTCCTCCTCGACCTCGACGCGCGGCGCCTGGACCCTGGCCACGACCTCGTCGAGGTCGGTCAGCAGGGTCACGTCGCCGGGGATCGACAGGTCGCGGACGTGGATCGTCGTCTCGAAGTCCACCAGCGACTCGATCGGGTACTCGATCGACTGCGGCAGGTGATCCGGCAGGGCCTTGACCTTGACCGACTCGGTCTGGTGGAGCAGCGTGCCGCCGAGCTGGGAGACGGCGACGGACTCACCGACCGCCACGAGCGGCACGTCCACGGTCAGCTCCTCGGTCATGCGCACGAGGAACAGGTCGATGTGCAGCGGGCGCCGGTCCACCGGGTGGACCTGGACGCTGTTGACCAGCACGGGCTGGGCCTTCCTGCCGCCGACCGACAGGTCGACCAGCGTGTTCGGGCCGGTATGGCGGCGAAGCAGCTCGAACTCGTGGGTATCCACGGAGACGTTGCTGGACTCGACCCCGCGGCCGTACACGACGGCGGGGAGGCGTCCGGCCTTGCGCAGGCGACTGACGGCCTTGCCGGTGATGTCGCGAGGCTCGGCGGCCAGCGTCGGGCGGGCGGTGGACATGGGGCGGGACCTCGTTCGAACGTTCGGGATCGGGTGGTGCGGGCTGCGGCTCGCCGGCGGGGCCGGAGTTGGCGAGGCGCCCGGAGCGGGTGCACAGCGTACCACGGCGTGTCGCCATGCTCGGGCGGCGACCCGGGCGGCGACTCGGGCGCCGCTCGGGCGGCGCTCGGGCGGCGCTCGGGTGGCGCAGGGCGGCCATGTCGGTCCGGGCGTGGGGTGGCTCCTGTGGTTTCCCGGCTCTCCCGAGGCTCGCGTGCTTCAGAGGCTGCAGGATCGAGTCGAGGGCGGCCTGCCGGGCCGCCTGCGCACCAAACCGTGCCTCCGATGCCCGGATCGACGTCGAGGAGGGCCCGCGGCGCGCGTTCGACGCCGTTTTGCAGTCTCTCAGGCACGCCCGCTGGCAACGCCGCTGGCAACGCCCGCTGGCACGCCCGCTGGCAACGCCCGCTGGCACAGTGGGTGTGGTGGCGGGCCGCTGGCACGGTGGGTGTGGTGGAGGGCCGAGGGCAGGCCGAGGACGGGCCGTGGGCGCCCGCGCTCGGGCGGCGCCGTGGCGGGCGAGTACGGCCGCGGCGTCCCGGGGCGCTCGGGGGCGTTCTCGGTGCGCGGTGTAGCATCGGGCCGTGGCCGCCACGATCCTCATCGTCGAAGACGAGCATGCCGTCGCCCGCGGGATCCAGTACGCCCTCCAGCAGGAGGGCTACGAGGTCCAGGTCGCCGTGTCCGGCGAGGAGGGCCTCGAGGTCGCCACACGCGAGGCGCCCGACCTGGTCGTCCTCGATGTCCGCCTCCCCGGCATCGACGGGTTCGAGGTTCTGCGCCGCGTCCGGGCCGCCGGCGCCAAGATGCCGATCCTCGTCCTGACCGCACGTGACGACGAGGTGGACAAGGTCATCGGTCTGGAGCTCGGCGCCGACGACTACCTGACCAAGCCGTTCGGGCTGCGCGAGTTGCTGAGCCGGATCAAGGCCCTGCTGCGCCGCTCGTACGGGGACCTGGCGGACGCGGCCGGGGGACGGGTCATCCGCCATCGCGACCTGGTCATCGACCTCGAGCGGCGACGGGTCCAGCGCGGCGCCCGGCGGATCAGCCTGACCCCCACCGAGTTCGAGATCCTGCGCCACCTGGCCTCACGGCCGGGTCGTGTCTACACCCGGAGCGAGCTGCTCGAGCTGCTGCGCGACTACGAGGCGCTCGACCAGGACGAGAAGACGATCAACGTCCATGTCAGCCATCTCCGGGAGAAGATCGAGGACGATCCGGCCTCGCCCGCCTTCGTCCTGACGGTCCGTGGTGTCGGCTACGCCTTCGCCGAGCGCTGAGCCCGGCGCGTCGGTCCCGATCCACCGGCTGCGGACCGGGTTGGCCTTCCTGCGCCGCACGCGCCGCGGCCTGCTGCCGCGCACGTTCCAGGGCCGCCTCACGGTGGCCTTCGTGCTGGTCATCGTGCTCACCCTCGCGCTCGTCGGGGCGCTCGTGGTCAACCGCCTGGACGACTACTTCGCGCGCCAGCAGGAGGCCGACCTCAACGTCCGCTCGGAGACCGTGCAGGCCTACGTCATCGGCATCGCCAACGACCTGGCCAGTCCCGGCCCGGTGGTCGAGCCCGACCTGACGGTGGATCCGGCCGTCGCCGCGTTCTTCCAACGCCAGGACCAGGCTCGGCTGATCGCCGACCGGCTCGGCCAGGCCGACGTCATCGTGCGCTTCGGGTTCACCATCGCCGACGGCGACCAGGTCGTGTTCGTGCCCGCGACCGACGGGCTGTTCCAGATGCCGCTCCAGGCCGCGCCCGAGGTCGGCCAGACCCGCGAGCCGCAGTCGGTCACGTACCGCTACGCGAGCGGCAGCCTGTTCCAGCGCTACACGGTCGAGATCACCCTGGCCAACCCGTACACGTACCGGGCGACCGCCCTGGCCAACCTGACCGGGCTGCTGGCCGCCATCACGCTGTTCGCGCTCGGCCTCGCGGTGCTCGTGTCGGCCGCGCTCGCCCGGCGCTTCACCACCCCGCTGCGCCAGCTGACGGAGGCATCGCGCGGCCTGGCCGAGGGCGACCTGTCGCGTCGCGTCCCGATGCAGCGCCGGGCCGGCTCGACCGAGATCATCGAGCTGGCCGTGCAGTTCAACGCGATGGCCGACCGCCTCGAGCAGAGCGTCGAGATCATCCGTCGCGACCGCGACCGGAGCCGCGATTTCCTGGCCGACGTGTCGCACGAGCTGCGCACGCCGCTCGCCGCCTTGCGCACGTTCAACCAGCTGCTCATGGAATCGGCCGGCGACGACCCGGACGCGCGGGCCGAGTTCCTCGAGTCGAGCGCGGGCCAGATCGAGCGGCTCGACTGGCTGGCCCAGAACCTGCTCGAGCTGTCGAAGCTCGACTCCGGCCTGGTCCTGCTCGACCTGCGCCCCGACGACCTGCGGGCCGCGGTCGAGTCGGCGGTCCAGCAGCTCGACGCCACGGCCACCCGCCGGGGCGTCGCCCTGGAGCTGCGGCTGCCCGACGGGCCGGTCCGGATCCGCCACGATCCCCCGCGCGTCGGGCAGGTCGTCACCAACCTCGTGGGCAACGCCCTGAAGTTCACGCCGCGCGGCGGGCGCGTCACGGTCGAGGTGGCGGCGACCGAGGACGGCGCCCGCATCGACGTGGCCGACACGGGCGTCGGCATCGACCCACAGGAACTGCCGCACATCTTCGAGCGGTTCTACCGCGGCGCCAGGTCGAGCGAGGCGCGGGGCAGTGGCTCGGGTCTCGGGCTGGCCATCGTCCGCTCGATCGTGGACATGCACGGCGGCAGCGTGACCGTCGAGTCGGGGGCCGGCGGCAGCCGGTTCGTGGTGGACCTGCCCCGCGACCCGCGGCTGGTCGCCGGCACCCCTGCCGCGGCCCGGGCCGACGTCGCCTCGGCCGCCGAGGGGTCCGCCCGCATCGCCCGGAAGGGCGACGGGCCCAGGCCGGCCGAACCGGGCGAGCCCGCCGCTCCGGCTGCGCCGACGCCGCCCGTCGCTCCGGCTGCGCCGACGCCGCCCGTCGCGCCAGCGGGCTCGGCCAACGTGGTGGAAACTTCACCGTCCGAGCCGCCGCGGATGAATCCCGCCTCGGCACCCTGAGTGTCCGACACAGCGCCGACCGTTTCCCGGTCGGACCCAACCTGCCAGGGGAGCCGATGACTGCCGCCGACCACGATCAGGGCCACGAGGACGACCAGCCAGTCGACCCGGATGAGCTGACCCGCCAGCATCCGGCGCCGGCCGGGACCGAGGCCGGGGTCGGGACCGCCGGCCCGCCCGGTGCCGTCGATCCGGTCGCCGATCGTCCGGTCGAGGCCGCGCGGCTCGATGCCGCCCGCTATTCGCCGCCGCCGGACGTCCGCCCAGCGTGGTCGCGCAGCGATGATCCGCCCCCCAGCCCCGAGCGCTGGTACGAGCCGGCCAGCCTGTCCCCGAGTGTCGATCAGGCGACCGCGGTCCCGGTCGACACCGGTCGGTCCGGCGGGGTGGGCCGTGCCGGCGCCGGCACCGTCCTGGCCGCGGCCGTCCTGTCGGCCGTCCTCGCCTCGGGCGGGACCGTCCTGACCCTGTCGGCGACGGGCGCCCTGGATCGCACGGTCGTGACCCCGTCGGCCGGCACGGGCTCCACCGTCGGCACCAACCAGCCGGTGACCATCGACGAGTCGTCGGCCACCATCGACGTGGCCGCCAAGGTCAGTCCGGCGGTCGTCCGGATCACCACCAGCGGCACGGCCGATCCCGACCTGGGGGTCATCCCCGAGACGGGCGTCGGCTCCGGCGTCATCTACGACGGCGCCGGCTGGATCCTGACCAACCGCCACGTGGTCGAGGGGAGCGAGGCGCTTCGAGTCGAGCTCAACGACGGCCGCATCTTCGACGGCACGGTCTATGGCATCGACACGCTGACCGACCTGGCCATCGTCAAGGTCGACGCGACGGGCCTGCCGACGGCGTCGCTCGGGGACAGCGACGCGCTCAAGGTCGGCCAGCTCGTCATCGCCATCGGCAGCCCGCTCGGGACCTACTCCAACTCGGTCACGAGCGGCATCGTGTCGGCGAAGGGCCGGACCATCACGACGAACGGCAACCAGACCCTGAACAACCTGATCCAGACCGACGCCGCGATCAACCCGGGCAACTCGGGCGGGCCGCTGCTCGACGCCGACGGCAACGTGGTCGGCATCAACACCGCCATCGCGCGGGACAGCACCGGCATCGGGTTCGCCATCCCGATCGACATCGCCCGACCGATCATGGAGCAGGCGGTCGCCGGCAAGGAGCTGGCCCGGCCGTACATGGGCATCCGCTACACGACCATCACCCGCCAGGTCGCGGAGGCCGAGAACCTGCCGGTCACGGCCGGGGCGTGGATCAGCAGCAGCGCGGCAGGCCCCGCGGTCGAGCCCGGCACACCCGCCGCGGACGCCGGCCTGCGCCAGGACGACATCATCATCGCCATCAACGACCAGCAGATCGACACGGATCACCCGCTGGACGCGACGCTCAGCCAGTACGCCCCGGGCGACACCATCTCGGTCACGGTCCTGCGCGACGGCGAGACGCTCACCGTGTCGGTCACGCTGACGGTCCGTCCCTCCGGGCTCTAGGTTGGTCCGGTCTTCGGGGGTCGCGGGGCGCACCGCGGGGGGCGCGGGCGCCGGGGGGGCGGGGGCGCGGGCGAGGCTGGAACGCGGGGGGCGGTAGCGGCCCCTCCCTGACCTCCCTGTCCGCGCTGGCCTGACGTCGTCGCCTGGCGTCGCCGCTGCCGTCGCCGCTGCCCTGCCGTCGCCGCTGCCGGCCCGCGATGTCCGCCCGGCGTACATCCCAGCGGGGGAACGCTTGGCGAGGGGGACGACCGACTCCGTCCACCGCCGTGCGGTCCGCCCAGCGAGCGAAACGGCACCTGAACGGTTGACCCTGGGCGTTTCCCCCGCCCGTATGTACGCCGGGCGGACATCGGGTCCGGTGGTGGGCTCCGTGAGCGGGGTTCCGGTGCGCGGGGGCGCGGGTGCGCGGGTGCGCGGGTGCGCGGGGGGTCATGTCCCGTCAAGTGGTGGAACTTGGTCTTCCAGCATGAGCGTGGGTCACACGGCGGCGCCTCCCTTCAGGAGCTCACCCAGGGTCGGGTTGGGCAGGCCGCCGAGGAGGCGGACGATGG